>NZ_QBIZ02000025.1:0-65125 GCF_003057735.2 Pseudomonas sp. RIT411 | reverse complement strand
GGCGTGCCCACCGGGGACGGCAGGGTGGCGGCCGGCTGCTGGGCGGTGACCGGGGGCTGTTCTTCCGGCTCGTCGATGGGATGGATCTCGGTCTTGCCGTCGGCGCCCTCGACCTCGACATGCTCCATGCTCACGGCACTGGCGCTGGAGGCCTGGCGACTGCGCTCCTGCCACCAGAACAGGCCCATGGCGATGATCAGCACCACCAGGATGAAACTGACGAATCTCAGGACATTGCGCGACAACCGCACCGGCTCGTCGAGACGCCCCAGGCTGTGCACGGTGCTGCCCTTGGCATCGGTGCCGGTGTAGCCGTCGAAGGTCCGCACCAGTTCGACCTGATCCAGGCCGAGCAGCTTGCCGTAGGCCTTGGTATAGCCGCGGGCAAAGGTGTGCCCCGGCATCTGCTGATAGTTGCCGGACTCGAGCTGCTCGATGATGCGCTCGCTGAGATTGAGATTCTGGGCGACCTGGGCCTGGCTCCAGCCAAGCGACAGGCGCTTCTGACGCAAGATCTCACCGGGATTGCCCCGTCCGGCGTGTACCGCTTCGGATTGCACTGCGGTCATTTCTGCTCCGACTGAAGTTGACGATATTCAGGTGAGTTCGGGTAGAGGCGCTTCAGCTGCAGGGCATAGCTCGCGGCGGTGTTGCGATCATTGAACACCTCGGCGAGGCGGATCCCGAGCAACAGGCTGCGGGCATCCTGGGGACTGAGCTGGCTGAAGGCCTGGTAATAGCTCCGGGACGGCACGTAGTCGCGCGTCTGGTAGGCCAGTTGAGCCAATTCGAACAGGGCCCTGGGCTGATTGCGATCCAGCCGCAGGGATTTTTCCAGATTTTCCTTGCCCAAGTCGACCTGATTGAGTCGCAGGGCGGTCAGGCCGAGATTCTCGAACACCCGGGCGCGCTCGGGATAGAGACTGTCTTCGGCGGCCTGGGTGAAACGTTCGTAGGCATCCTTGTAGCGCCCCTGCTCATAGAGGAAGCTGCCATAGTTGTTGAGGATGCGGGCATCGCGGGGCCGCTCGCGCAGGGCCAGGCGGTATTCCTGATCGGCCAGGTCGGTCTCGCCCTGGGCCTGGAACACCAGCCCGAGGGCGGCATGGGCGTCGGCGCTGGACGAATCCAGCTCCAGCGCCTTCTTCAGCGGCACCTTGGCCTGTTCGGTGTTGCCCTGCTGGACATAGCCGAGGCCGAGCTGGATGTAGGCATCACGGGCCTGCATCCGCCCCTGGCGGGTATCCATGGGATTGCGGTCGCCCTCGGTCACGCAGCCGGCGAGGCCGCCGACCACCAGGGCGAGCGCGACAGCCGCAAAGCGCGTGATCGCCATGGTCGCGCCCTCAGCCCTGGAGCGGCGTTACGGTTTCGGCACCGTCGAGCTGGCGAACGGCGATATAGCGCTGGCTGCGGCGGGTGCGGTCCATGACCTGGCCCACCAGCTGGCCGCAGGCGGCGTCGATGTCGTCACCGCGGGTGGTGCGCACCGTGACGTTGAAACCGGCCTGCTGCAGCAGCTCCTGGAAACGGCGGGTGGCGTTCTTGCTCGGCCGCTCGTACCCGGAGTGCGGGAAGGGATTGAAGGGAATCAGGTTGATCTTGCAGGGCACGTTGCGCAGCAGCTCGATCATCTGCAGGGCGTGCTCGGGCAGATCGTTGACGTCCTTGAGCAGGGTGTACTCGATGGTCAGGACGCGTTTCTCGCCAAGTTGGCCGATGTATCTCTGGCAGGCGTCGAGCAGCATGGCCAGGGGATACTTGCGGTTGATCGGCACCAGCTCGTTGCGCAGCTCGTCGTTGGGCGCGTGCAGCGACAGCGCCAGGGAGACGTCGATCTGCTTGGCCAGCTCTTCGATCATCGGCACCACGCCCGAGGTGGACAGGGTCACCTTGCGCTTGGAGATGCCGTAGCCGAGGTCGTCCATCATGATGCGCATGGCGGCGACGACGTTCTCGAAGTTCAGCAGGGGCTCGCCCATGCCCATCATCACCACGTTGGTGATGGCACGGTCGATCTTGGCGGGCACGCTGCCAAAGGACTTGTTGGCGATCCACACCTGGCCGATCACCTCGGCGGCGGTGAGGTTGCTGTTGAAGCCCTGCTTGCCGGTGGAGCAGAAGCTGCAGTCCAGCGCGCAACCGGCCTGGGACGACACGCACAGGGTGCCGCGGCCGTTCTGCGGAATGTAGACGGTCTCGACGCAGCTGCCGGAGGCGACACGGATCACCCACTTGCGGGTGCCGTCGCGGGAGATGTCCTCGCTGACGATCTCGGGGCCACGGATCTCCGCGGCGGCCTTGAGCTTTTCCTTGAGCGCCTTGCCCAGGTTGCTCATGGCGTCGAAATCATCGATGCCGAAGTGATGGATCCACTTCATGACCTGGCCGGCGCGAAAGCGCTTCTCCCCGATGGACTCGAAGAACGACTCGAGTTGCGGCTGGGTCAGGCCCAGCAGATTGACCTTATCGGTGGCTGTGGTCATGGGATCACCTCGACGAAATCTGTTTGAAGCCCGCGCAGGGCGCGGGCGATGCCAGGAAGGCGGGCTGGCCGCTTCCCTGGCCAACGCTCATCCTTAGCGGATGCGCTCGCAGACTTCGGTGGCTGCGAAGAAGTAGGAGATCTCGCGAGCGGCGGACGCTTCGGAGTCCGAACCGTGGACGGCGTTCTCGTCGATGGAGACGGCGAAGTCGGCACGGATGGTACCGGCGTCGGCCTTCTTGGGATCGGTGGCGCCCATCAGCTCACGGTTCTTGGCGATGGCGTTGTCGCCTTCCAGCACCTGGACCACGACCGGACCGGAGGTCATGAAGGAGACCAGGTCCTTGAAGAAGGGACGCTCTTTGTGTTCGGCGTAGAAGCCACCGGCTTCGCGCTCGGACAGCTGGACCATCTTGGCAGCGACGACGCGCAGGCCAGCCTTCTCGAAGCGGGTGACGATCTCACCGACGACATTCTTGGATACGGCATCGGGCTTGATGATCGACAGGGTACGTTGAACAGACATGTGAACTCCGAATGTGGGAATAGAGCAAAAACGAAACCCGCGGATTATACGCGGGTCCCGGTGAAAAGCGTAGCGCGGTACGGGCGATGCGTCAGGCGGACTCTTCGATCCAGGCGGCCTGGATGGCCTCCAGCACCTTCTCGCCACCCCGCTGAGGATCGTCGTCGAATTCCGGCAGCTCCACGACCCAGTTGCGCAGCTTGAGGAAATTCACGTAGCGCGGATCCACGTCGGGATGGGCGTCGTTGAGTTCGATGGCGATATCCAGCACATCGGTCCATTTCAGTGCCATGACAGCTGTCCTCAGTGACCTTCGGAAACCTGGTTGATGGTGTAGCGCGGAATCTCCACCACCAGGTCTTCGCTGCCAACTACCGCCTGGCAGGACAGGCGCGAACGCATCTCCAGACCCCAGGCCTTGTCCAGCATGTCGTCCTCGAGTTCATCGGAAGGCTCGAGGGAGTCGAAGCCCTCCTGGATGACCACGTGGCAGGTGGTGCAGGCACAGGACATCTCGCAGGCGTGCTCGATGTCGATGCCGTTGCGCAGGGCCGCGGCGATGATGGTTTCGCCTTCGCTGGCTTCGAAGACCGCGCCCTCGGGGCAGTGCTCGGCGTGGGGCAGCAGGGTGATCTGCGGCATGATGGAACTACTCCTCGATATCGTTGAGACGGCGACCCGCCAGGGCCGCCTTGACCGAGGCGTTCATCCGCCGGGCGGCGAAGGCATCGGTCACGTGAGAAAGACGCTTGGTCTGATCTTCGAGCGCCTGGACGTCGGTGGCGTCCAGCAACTCGGCCAGCCGGCCGATTTCCAGCTCGATCACCTGACGCTCCTCGGCGTCCAGCAGGCGCTCGCCATCGGCGGCCAGCGCGGCGGTGACCGCCTCGATCAGCCGCCGGGCCTCGACCTGCTGCTCGCGTAGCGCGCGGGCCTGCATGTCGTCTCCGGCATGGCGGAAGGAGTCCTGCAGCATGTTGGCGATCTCGCCATCGGTCAGGCCATAGGACGGCTTGACCTGGACGCTGGCTTCCACGCCACTGGACAGCTCGCGGGCGCTGACACCGAGCAGGCCGTCGGCATCGACCTGGAAGGTGACGCGGATCTTGGCCGCCCCGGCGACCATGGGCGGGAAGCCTCGCAGTTCGAAGCGCGCCAGGGAACGGGCGTCCTTGACCAGTTCGCGCTCGCCCTGCAGCACATGCACCAGCATGGCGGTCTGGCCGTCGCGATAGGTGGTGAAGTCCTGACCCCGCGCCACCGGGATGGTGGTGTTGCGCGGAATGATCTTTTCCATCAGGCCGCCCATGGTCTCGAGCCCCAGGGACAGCGGGATGACGTCCAGCAGCAGCAATTCTTCGCCCGCGCGGTTGCCGGCCAGGGAATCGGCCTGCAGGGCGGCGCCGATGGCGACCACGCGATCCGGATCGATATCGGTGAGCGGGGTGCAGTCGAACAGCTCGCCCACGGCTTCACGGACATAGGGCACGCGGGTGGAACCGCCGACCATGACCACGGCGCGGATATCCGCTGGCTCCACGTCCGCATCGCGCAGGGCACGGCGACAGGCCTTGAGGCTGCGCGCGACCAGGGGTGCGATGAGGTCCTGGAAGGTGCTGCGGTCCAGCACGCCCGACCAGTCGCCGTGGCTGACCTCGACGCGCTCGGCGGCCGACAGGGCTTCCTTGGCGGCGCAGGCGCTCTGCAGCAGGCGGCGCTGGGTACCCGGATCCAGATCGCTGGACAGCCCGGCCTGCTGGACGATCCAGCCGGCGATGGCGTGATCGAAGTCGTCACCGCCCAGGGCGCTGTCGCCACCGGTGGCCATGACTTCGAAGACGCCACGGGTCAGGCGCAGGATGGAGATGTCGAAGGTGCCGCCACCCAGGTCGTAGATGGCGACCACGCCCTCCTCGCCCCGGTCCAGGCCATAGGCCACGGCCGCCGCGGTGGGTTCGTTGAGCAGGCGCAGGACATTCAGGCCGGCGAAGCGGGCCGCGTCCTTGGTCGCCTGGCGCTGGGCATCGTCGAAGTAGGCCGGCACGGTGATGACGGCGCCGACCAGCTCGCCACCCAGGGTGGCTTCGGCGCGCTCGCGCAGCACCCGCAGGATGTCGGCGGAGACCTCTACCGGACTCTTGCGCCCGGCAGCGGTATCGATGAAGGGCATTTCCGATTCACCGGCGACGAAGCGATAGGGCAACTGCTCGCCCAGCTGCTTGACGTCGGCGAAGCCACGCCCCATGAGGCGCTTGACGGAAAGAATGGTATTGAAGGGGTCCTGGGCGGCAGCGGCCTTGGCGCCAGCCCCCACCTCCACGCCAGCGGCGGCGTAGCGCACGGCGGACGGCAGGATCACCTCGCCCTGCAGATCGGGCAGGGTCTCGGCCACGCCACTGCGGACGGCGGCCACGAGGGAATTGGTGGTGCCCAGATCGATGCCCACCGCCAGCTTGCGCTGGTGCGGCTTGGGCGCCATTCCGGGTTCGGCTATCTGCAATAGAGCCATTGGCTAGTCGGCTTATGGTTGTCGGTGCCGGAGCGACACCTGTGATTAATCGTCCAGACGCTCTTCGAGCTGGCGGATCTCGCTGGCCAGCTTGTCGAGAAACTGCATGCGACGGACCAAGCGCTCGGCAGACTCGCGCTGGGCGGGATCCTGCCAGATCGCGGCGAAGGCCTGCTCGATGTCACGCTGCGCATCCTTGAGGCGCTGGCGGAAGGCGGGAATGCCCGCGCTGTCGCCGGCGTCCTGCAGGTCTTCCAACTCCTCGCGCCACTGCAATTGCTGCATGAGGAAGTCGGTGTCCTGGATGGTCGCCTCGAGCGGCATCTCGTGCCCTTCGAGCTCCAGCAGATAGCGCGCGCGGCGCGACGGAGCGCGCAACACGTGATAGGCCTCGTTGAGCTCGGCCGACCGCTCCAGCGCCTGGCGCCGTTCGCGCTCCGGCGCATCGGCGAAGCGATCCGGATGGACCGTGCGGGCCAGATCGCGATAGCGCGAGGCCAGACCCGCCTGATCGATCTCGAAGGCGGGCCTGATCTCGAACAGGGCGAAGTGACAGGGCTTACCCATGGCGGGCCTCAGATGTTGAAGCTTTCGCCGCAGCCACACTCGCCACGCACGTTGGGATTGTTGAACTTGAAGCCCTCGTTGAGGCCTTCACGCACGAAATCCAGCTCGGTGCCGTCCAGGTAGACCAGGCTCTTGGGGTCGATGATGACCTTGACGCCATGGCTTTCGAACACCTGGTCCTCGGCCGCGAATTCATCGACGAACTCGAGTACGTAGGCCAGTCCCGAGCAGCCCGTGGTACGAACGCCCAGGCGGATGCCCTCACCCTTGCCGCGTCCGTCGAGGGAACGCTGCACGTGGCGGGCGGCGGACTCGGTCATGCTGATCGCCATGGTTCCTCCTCAGAGCAGGCCTTTCTTCTGCTTGTAGTCGCTGACCGCCGCCTTGATGGCGTCTTCGGCGAGTACCGAGCAGTGGATCTTCACCGGCGGCAGGGCCAGTTCTTCGGCGATCATGCTGTTCTTGATCGACGCCGCTTCCTCGATGCTCTTGCCCTTCATCCACTCGGTGGCCAGGGAGCTGGAGGCGATGGCGGAGCCGCAGCCGTAGGTCTTGAACTTGGCATCTTCGATGATGCCCTGCTCGTTGACCTTGATCTGCAGGCGCATCACGTCGCCGCACGCGGGAGCGCCGACCATGCCGGTGCCGACATCCGGATCAGCCGCGTCGAACTTGCCGACGTTGCGCGGATTTTCGTAGTGGTCGATGACCTTTTCACTGTATGCCATGGTTCAATCCTCACTCATCAGGGGGTGGGTCAGTGGGCTTGCCACTCGACCTGACTCAGGTCTACGCCTTCTTTGAACATGTCCCACAGCGGAGACAATTCACGCAACTTGTTGACGGCTTCGGTGACCTTGCTCGCGGCATAGTCGACGTCTTCTTCGGTGGTGAAGCGACCGAAGGTGAAGCGGATGGAGCTGTGCGCCAGCTCGTCGTTGCGGCCCAGGGCGCGCAGGACGTAGGACGGCTCCAGGGAGGCCGAGGTACAGGCCGAACCGGACGAGACCGCCAGGTCCTTGAGCGCCATGATCAGCGACTCGCCTTCGACGTAGTTGAAGCTCAGGTTCAGGTTGTGCGGCACACGGTGGATCAGGCTGCCGTTCAGGTAGACCTCTTCCAGGCCTTCGAACTGCCGGTAGAAGCGCTCGCTCAGGGCCTTGATGCGGGCATTTTCCTGGACCATCTCTTCCTTGGCGATGCGGAAGGCTTCGCCCATGCCGACGATCTGGTGGGTCGCCAGGGTACCCGAACGCATGCCACGCTCATGACCGCCACCATGGGTCTGGGCCTCGATACGCACGCGCGGCTTGCGGCGGACGTAGAGAGCGCCGATGCCCTTGGGACCGTAGGTCTTGTGCGCCGAGAAGGACATCATGTCGACCTTGAGCTTTTCCAGATCGATCTCGACCTTGCCGGTGGACTGGGCGGCATCGACGTGGAAGAGCACGCCACGGGAACGGGTCAGCTCGCCGATGGCGGCGATGTCGTTGACGGTACCGATCTCGTTGTTGACGTGCATGATGGACACCAGGGTGGTGTCGTCACGCAGGGCCGCCTCGACCATCTCGGGGGTGATCAGGCCGTCTTCGCCCGGCTCGAGGTAGGTGACCTCGAAGCCTTCGCGCTCGAGCTGGCGGGTGGTGTCCAGCACCGCCTTGTGCTCGATCTTGGAGGTGATCAGGTGCTTGCCCTTGTTCTGGTAGAAGTGCGCGGCGCCCTTGATGGCCAGGTTGTCGGACTCGGTGGCACCGGAGGTCCAGACGATCTCGCGCGGGTCGGCGTTGACCAGTTCGGCCACCTGGCGACGGGCGTTTTCCACGGCTTCCTCGGCCTTCCAGCCGAACAGGTGGGAGCGCGATGCAGGGTTGCCAAAGTTGCCGTCCACCAGCAGGCACTCGCTCATCTTCTGAGCGACGCGCGGATCGACGGGCGTGGTGGCGGAATAGTCTAGGTAGATCGGCAATTTCATCGGTTACTCCTAATCAGACGGGCGTCTCTGCTCAGTCGATGGTGGACGCTTCGATTTTTTCGACCGCTAAAGGCGATTGCTTGCTGGAACAGACCTTGGTGTCCTGACGCTTGGCAACCTGCTGGATCTCGTTGCGGGCGACCAGGTCGGCCAGGGTGATGCCACTGAGGAAGGTGTGGATCTGATCGCTCAGGTCGCACCAGAGGTGGTGGGTCAGGCAGGTATCACCCTGGTGACACCCCCCGCTGCCCTGGCAGCGGGTGGCATCCACGGATTCGTTGACGGCATCGATCACCTGGGCGACATGGATACCGCCCATGTCGCGCGCCAGCTGATAGCCGCCGCCGGGACCGCGTACGCTGTTGACCAGCGAGCCGCGGCGCAGCCGGGCAAACAGCTGCTCCAGATAGGACAGCGAAATACCCTGCCGCTCGGAAATGTCGGCCAGCGACACCGGGCCCCGCTGGGCATGCAGCGCCAGGTCGAGCATGGCGGTTACGGCATAGCGGCCTTTGGTGGTCAGTCTCATGACGAACTCGAGCGGGTTGCATCGGATGACCCCGATTATCGGATTCCCGACAAAAAAGGTCAACTTTAAAACCGACCAAATCACTCAGGCATTATCTATCGGGGGGATAGTCCGCGGATGAGATTCGCCCCGGGCGGCCTTCTGGGTTTCGGTGAGAATGCCGCGCAGGATGTTCATCTCCAGCTTGCTGATGCCGGCCCGGCCATAGAGGCGGCGGAGGCGACTCATCAGGTGACGCGGCTTGGCCGGATCGAGGAAGCCGATCTCCACCAGGGTCTGCTCCAGGTGCTCGTAATAGAGCTCCAGCTCCTCCACCGTCACCGGCTGGGTGTTGAGCATGGCGGTGGCCTCGACCTTGTTCATCTTGGTCGGCTGGTTCTGCGCCGCGAGCCAGGCCATGCGCACCTCGTACACCAGCACCTGGACCGCTGCGGCGAGGTTGAGCGAGCCGAAGGCCGGGTCCGAGGGGATGTGCACATGGTAGTGGCAGCGCTGCAGCTCCTCGTTGGTGAGGCCGGCGTATTCGCGACCGAACACCAGGGCTACCTCGCCACCCTGCTCCACCTGGGCCAGGGAGGTGGTGGCGCATTCGCGCGGATCCAGCAGCGGCCAGGGGATGCGGCGATCGCGGGCGCTGGTGCCCAGCACCAGACTGCAGCCGGCCAGGGCCTCTTCCAGGGTGTCGACGACGATGGCGGCGTCGAGCACGTCGTTGGCCCCGGAGGCGCGGGCATTGGCCTCGCCGCTGGGAAAGTCCTCGGGATCGACCAGATAGAGGCGCGACAGGCCCATGTTCTTCATTGCCCGGGCGGCACCGCCGATGTTGCCGGGATGGCTGGTATTGACCAGAACGACGCGGATGTTGTTCAGCACGTGGCTATCCTCGAGCGGACGCGGGAAATCGGCGCCGTATACTACGCCCACACGCGCCCGCTTGCCACGAATACCCCTTCCAGTGCCGCGAAGTCTGCTATCATTGCCGGCTTTCCTTATACAACCCAGGTGATTTATCCATGCAGCCCATGCTGAACATCGCACTGCGCGCGGCCCGCAGCGCCGGTGAACTGATTTTCCGTTCGATTGAGCGCCTGGACGTGATCGCCGTCGACGAAAAAGGCGCCAACGACTTCGTCTCCGAAGTCGACCGGGCCGCCGAGCAGACCATCCTCGCCACCCTGCGCAAGGCCTACCCCACCCATGGTTTCTACGGTGAGGAATCCGGCTACCTGGCGGGCGAAGGCGAAGGCGCCGACTACGTCTGGATCGTCGACCCGCTGGACGGCACCACCAACTTCCTCCGTGGCGTCCCGCACTTCTCGGTGAGCATCGCCTGCAAGTACAAGGGCCGCCTGGAGCACGCCGTGGTCCTGGATCCGGTGCGTCAGGAAGAATTCACCGCCAGCCGTGGCCGCGGTGCCGCCCTGAACGGTCGCCGCATCCGCGTCACCAACCGGCGCAGCCTGGAAGGTGCCCTGCTGGGTACCGGCTTCCCCTTCCGTGCCAATGACGTCGATCACCTGGACAACTACCTGGGCATGTTCCGCAGCCTGATCGGTCAGACCGCCGGCATCCGCCGCGCCGGCTCCGCCGCCCTGGACCTGGCCTATGTCGCCGCCGGTCGTTTCGACGCCTTCTGGGAAATGGGTCTGTCGGAGTGGGACATGGCCGCAGGCGCCCTGCTGGTGCAGGAAGCCGGTGGCCTGATCGGTGACTTCAACGGCGGCCACGACTTCCTCGAGAAGGGCCACATCGTCGCCGGCAACCCCAAGTGCTTCCGCGGCCTGCTGACCCAGATCCAGCCGCACCTGCCGGCCTCGCTCAAGCGCTGAGTCCGCCTGGCTTACGAAAAAGCCCCTGCCGGCCATGCCGACAGGGGCTTTTTCTTGCGTGCCGCAAAGAGACTTCGCAGCAGGCCGGCGGGGATCACTTGACCACTTTCAGACTCGGCCGCGCCGGTGCCGGCTTGGGCGCCTCGGGCTTGCTGCCGCCAGTGTCCGGACCCTGGTCATCCGGCGGGCTGGGCTCGCTGTCGAAGACCATGCCCTGGCCGTTCTCCCGGGCGTAGATGGCCAGGATGGCGCCGATCGGGACGTAGAGGTTGTAGGCCACGCCGCCGAAGCGGCCATTGAAGCTCACCGCCTCGTTGTCCATGTGCAGGTCGCGCACGGCACTGGGCGAGGCGTTCAGCACGATCTGGCCGTCGTTGGCATAGCCCGGCGGCACGCGCACCTCGGCGTAGTCGGCATTGACCAGCAGATGGGGCGTGCAGTCGTTGTCCACGATCCACTCGTAGAGCGCGCGGACCAGGTAGGGGCGACTGGAATTCATGGGGTTCTCCTCTAGCGCATCTCACGCTCGGTGACCGAAAGACTGGATCGGAAACTGTCGCGCGCGAACATGCGATCCATGTAGTCCTGCAGCGGCTTGGCGGCCCGGGGCAATTCGACGCCCAGGCGCGGCAGGCGCCACAGGAGGGGGAGCAGGCAACAGTCCACCAGGGAAAAGTCGTCGCTCAGGAAAAAGGGTTTTTCCGCGAAGATCGGCGCCACGCCGGTCAGGCTCTCCCGCAATTCCTTGCGTGCAGTGGCGAGGTCGGCGCCCGGCGCGGCCTGCAGGATGGCGTCCACCAGGCTGCACCAGTCACGGCCGATGCGGTGCATCAGCAGTCGCGACTGGCCACGGGTGACCGGATAGGCGGGGAGCAGCGGCGGATGCGGATAGCGTTCCTCGAGGTACTCCATGAGTACCTCGGTGCCATAGAGCACCAAGTCGCGATCCATCAGCGTCGGCACGGTGCCATAGGGATTGTGCTCGGCCAGCTGCCGTGGACACTCGCCCCGGCGTACGGCGATCAGCTCGCACTCGACGTTCTTTTCCGCCAGGATCAGACGGATCCGGTGGCTGTAGTGATCCTCGGGATCATGGAAACAGGTCAGGCGGGTTATGGCGCCCATGGGTCCCTCCCCCGTTGGGGGCGAAGCTGCAAAGAAGGGATTATCTCGCACCTTGCCGCCCGCCACCTAGTCTCATCGCTCACTGTCGGGCAATCGCCGCCAGAATTCGCGCTTGAGCCAGAAGGCCAGGACGGCGAACAGCAGCAGATAGCCCAGCACCCAGGGCGCGAGGCGCCAGGCCAGGCTGCGCTCGGGCGCGGCGGAATAAGCGAGGTAGGCGACCAGATCGTCGACGGTGCGCGCGAACTGCTCGGGCGTCTGGGCGCCGCTGCCGGGTTCCAGGCGCAGCACGCAACGTCCCGCGCTGCAGTCGCGCACCTGGCGGCCGCGCAGGGCGGCCAGGACGTCGGGCATGCGCGTGCCGGGTGCCCTGAGGTTGTCGACCCCGAGCGGCCGCCCGGGCGCCACATAGAATTCCTGCAGAAAGGCGCGCAGCCAGGCCTCGCCGCGCACCGCGGCGATCAGGGTGAGATCCGGCGGCACGCTGCCAAAGGCACGCCGGGCGTCCTCGGGCTTGAGCAGCCCGAGCATGGGCGCGCTGGGGGTGCGCCCGGGCGCCCAGCTGGCGAGGTCGAGGTGAAGATCGGCGGCGACCCGGTCGAAGCGCTGGTACTCCTGGCCATGGCAGGCCAGGCAATAGCGGCCGAAGCTGATGGCACCGGCCCGGGGATCGCCTTCGGTGCCCATGGCCAGACCACTGCACAGCAGCAGGACCAGCAGCAGAACGCGACTCATGACCGGGACTCCGCTGGCGTACGCGGACGACCCAGACTGCTGTACCAGGGCATGCCCAGCAGGCCGATGAAATAGACACCCGCCGCCAGACGCGCCAGCAGCAGGCGCCCATCGGTCAGGGCGACCACGCCCAGCACGCCCAGGGCGACAAAGGCCAGGCAGGCCAGGTACAGCCCCAGTCGCGCCGGCCAGGCCTTGCGGCGGACCGAGCGGACCGGACTGCGATCCAGCCAGGGCAAGACGAACAGCAGGGCGATGGCCAGAGCCGCCAGGCCGAGACCGCCGGCCTTGCTCGGCACCGCGCGCAGCAGCGCATAGAAGGGGGCCAGGTACCAGGGCGGCGCGATGTGCGCGGGGGTCACCAGCGGATCGGCCGGCTGCTGGTTGGCCGGCTCCAGCACCAGACCGCCCAGGTCCGGCGCCAGCAGCACCACGGCGAGAAACACCAGCAGGAAGACCGCCAGGCCGCAGAGGTCCTTGAGCGTCAGATAGGGATGGAAAGGCACCCCGGCGGCACCGCTGACATCGCGCTCGTCACCCTCGGGATTGTTCGAGCCGGTCTGGCGCAGGGCGACGACGTGCAGGCTCACCAGCGCAAGGATCAGCAGTGGCAGCCCGACCACGTGCAGGGCCTGGAAGCGGCGCAGGCTGGCATCGGACAGCACTATCCCGCCGCGCAGCAGGTCGGCCAGGGTCGGGCCGATCAGGGGTACGGCCTCGACGGCACTGAGGGACACCTGGGCGCCCCAGTAGGAAAGTTGTCCCCAGGGCAGCAGATAGCCGAAGAAAGCCTGGGCCAGCAGCAGCAGATAGAGCAGCACGCCGAAGCTCCAGACCAGCTCCCGTGGCGCGCGATAGGAGCCATAGACCAGGCCGCGCAGCATGTGCAGATAGAGGCAGACGAACAGCGCCGAGGCGCCCACCGCGTGCAGATAGCGGATCAGCCAGCCGAAGGGCACCTCGCGCATGAACAGCTGGACCGAGGCGAAGGCACCCTTCACGGTGGGCTCATAGCCGAACAGCAGCCAGAGTCCGGTCAGCACCTGCAGCGCCAGGATGAAGAGCAGCAGCGAGCCGAACAGATAGAAGACGTTGAGATTGCGCGGCACCCGGTAGTCGCCGAGGTGCCGGCGCCAGAAGGCGCCGATCGGCAGCCGTCGCTCCAGCCAGCCGGGCTCCCTGTCCCTCATGCCACGCCCTCCCCGTCGCTGCCGATCACCAGCAGGCTCTCGCCTTTGAAGTGATAGGGAGGCACGGCCAGATTCAGGGGTGCCGGCTGGTCGCGATAGACGCGCCCGGCCAGATCGAAATGGGAGCCATGGCAGGGACAGAGATAGCCCTTGTTCGTCGCGGCCGCCGTGTCCAGGGACGGAATGCAGCCGAGGTGGGTGCAGATGGCGGTGACCACGAAGATGTCCGGTCGCCGCGATCTCAGCCGTGGATCGACGTAGGGCGGCTGGCTGGATTCCTTGGAGTTTGGATCGGCGAGTCCGGCCTGGTCGGCCAACAGCCGGGCCTGGTCGGCCGCGCTGCGGCGCAGCACGCAGACCGGCTGGCCGCGCCACTGCACCGTGAGTTGCTCGCCTTCGCGCAGGGTTTTGAGATCCACCTCGACCGGCGCCGCCGCCACCTCCGCCGAACGACTGGGCCGCAGGGCGCAGACGAAGGGCACGCTACCCGCCACCAGCCCCAGGCCGCCGACGGCGGAGGTGGTGGCGATCAACAGGCGGCGGCGTTGGGCATCGGGGGCGTCGTCGGTCACGTCAGGCTTCCCGGCTCCATCTCCAGCGTCACGCCGAAGCGCTCGCGCACCGAGGCGCGGATGCGCTCGGCCAGGGCCAGGACGTCGCGACTGCGGGCGCCGCCGAAGTTGACCAGCACCAGCGCCTGGGCGGCATGCACCCCCACGGCGCCATCGCGATGACCGCGCCAGCCGGCCTGGTCGATCAGCCAGCCGGCGGCCAGCTTGACGCTGCCATCGGCCTGCGGATAGGTCGGCAGACCTGGATAGCGGCCCTGCAGCGCGGCGGCTTCGGCAGCGGTCACCACCGGATTCTTGAAGAAGCTGCCGGCATTGCCCAGCACCGCCGGGTCGGGCAGTTTGCTCTGGCGGATGCTGCAGATGGCCGCGCTGACGGCCTCGGGGGTCGGCTGCGTGACGCCCGCCTCGGTCAGGGCCTGGCGCACCGGACCGTAGTCCAGCACTAGCTGCGGGCGCCGACTGAGATGGAAGCGCACCCGCAGCACGATCCAGCGTCCGGCCTCGGCCTTGAAGCGACTCTCGCGGTAGGCGAAGGCGCAATCGGCCGGGCTGAGGTCATGGAGTTCGCCGCTGTGGCGATCGAGCGCCGTGACGCCCGCACATCTGTCCTTCAATTCGACGCCATAGGCGCCGATGTTCTGGATCGGCGAGGCGCCCACGGTGCCCGGGATCAGGCTGAGATTTTCCAGGCCGTACCAGCCGTTGGCCAGGGTGGCCATGACGAAGGGGTGCCAGGGCTCGCCGGCTTCGGCTTCCACCAGCAGGGCATCGCCCTCCTCCGCCAGCAGACGGATGCCGCGCGAGGTCAGCCGCAGCACCAGGCCCTCGACCCGTTCGGGCAGGACCAGGTTGCTGCCACCGCCCAGCACCCGCAGGGGCACGCCCAGCTGTCGGGCCAGCGCCAGGGCTGCGCGGACCTCGACGTCACTGGCGGCTTCCAGATAGCGGTCGGCTTCTGCCACCAGGCCAAAGGTATTGAGGCCCTGCAGCGGGACCTGCTGTTGCAGCTCAGCGACCATGACGGGCAGCCACCTCGGCGACCAGGCCATCGCAGGCGCTTTCCAGCAGGTCGAGGACCCGCTCGAAGCCGGCTGCGCCGCCGTAATAGGGATCGGGCACCTCGTCCACCGCCAGGCCCTGGCGCGCCAGGAAGAGTTCGGGCACGGCGCCCTCGTCCGGACGCAACTGTTCCAGCCAGGCGAGGTTGTCCTGGTCCATGGCCAGGATCAGGTCGAAGCGCTGGAAATCGTCCTCAGCGACCTGGCGCGCGCGCAGGTCGGCGATGTCATAGCCGCGACCGGCCGCGGCCTGGATGGCCCGGGAATCCGGTGCCTTGCCGACATGCCAGTCGCCGGTGCCGGCCGAGTCCAGCTCCACAGCCTCGGCAAGGCCGGCGGCGTCCAGCTTGGCCCTGAGGATGCCTTCGGCGGTGGGCGAGCGGCAGATGTTGCCCATGCAGACGAACAGGATGCGCAGGGTCATCTAGGCTCCCAGCAGGCGACGGACGCGTTCGAGATCTTCCAGGGTATCCACGCCGGCCTGGGGCGCTTCCAGGGCATCGGCGACATGGATGCGCACGCCGTGCCAGAGAGCGCGCAATTGCTCCAGGGCTTCGGTCTCTTCTAGGGCGCAGGGGCCCCAGCTGACGAAATCGGCAAGGAAGCCGGCGCGGTAGGCGTAGATGCCGATGTGGCGACGATAGGGAAAGCCCTGGGGCAGCTGCGCGCGATCGCTGGCGAAGGCGTTGCGCGCCCAGGGCAGCGGTGCCCGGCTGAAGGTCAGTGCCAGGCCGTTCACGTCGGTGCTCACCTTGACCACATTGGGATTGAACAGGCTATCGACGTCACTGATCGGCTCAGCCAGGGTGGCTACCCCGGCTTCGGGATGGGCGGCGAGGTTGGCCGCCACCTGGTCGATCACCGCCGGCGGAATCAGCGGCTCGTCGCCCTGGACGTTGACCACCAGGGCGTCGCTGGCCAGGCCGAGCAGCTCGGCCACCTCGGCCAGGCGATCGGTGCCCGAGGCATGGTCGGCGCGGGTCAGCAGGACCCGGGCGCCAAAGCCTTCGCAGGCACGCTGGATGTCGTCGTGGTCGGTCGCCACCACCACCTGCTCGGCGCCGCTGCGGCGGGCCTGCTCCCAGACGTGCTGGATCATCGGCTTGCCGGCGATGTCGAGCAGCGGCTTGTTGGGCAGCCGGGTGCTGGCCAGTCGTGCCGGAATGACGACGGTGAAGGCGGCGCTCATTTATCCAGACGCTCGTCCGTGGTGATGATGCGCGCCTCGCTTTCCAGCATCACCGGGATGCCGTCGCGAATCGGGAAGGCCAGGCCGGCGGCCTTGCTGATGAGCTCGGTCTTGTCGTCGCTCAAGATCAGCGGGCTCTTGGTCAGGGGGCAGGCGAGGATGTCCAGCAGCTTGAGATCCATGGGCAGAGGCTCCGTCAGTGAGAGTGTTCGGGCAGGAGTCGGTCGAGACGCCCGCCCAGCCAGGCGACGAAGGCGGCCGAGGGCTGGGCGTCCACCGCCAGGTACCACCAGTCGGCGGCGGCGAAGGACCGGCACTTGACCGCGTCCTTCTCGGTCATCACCAGCGGCAGCGCGGGGGTGAAAGTCAGGTCCGCGGCGCTGTAGGTGGCGTGATCGGCGAAGGCATGGGGCAACGGCTGCCAGTGTAGTCCTTCGAGGGTGGCGAAGAAACGCCCGGGGTTGCCGATGCCGGCCAGGGCGTGCAGGCGCTGCCCCGGCGGAAAGAAATCCAGCGGTCGCGTCTCGCCGCTGCGCAGATTGACCAGGGCACTGGGCTGCAGGGTCAAGCCGAAGCCGTCGGCCGGATCGACCGCGGCGCCGTTGTGGATCACGGCGTCCACCTCGGCCAGGCGCTCCAGGGGTTCGCGCAGGGGGCCGGCCGGCAGGCAGCGACCGTTGCCGAAGCCGCGCGCCGCATCGACCATCACCAGCTCCAGGTCGCGGGCCAGGCGATAGTGCTGCAGGCCGTCGTCGCTGAGGATGACGTCGAGCGATTCTTCGGCGAGCAGGCGTTCGACGGCGCGACCGCGGTCGGGATCCGTCACCAGCGCCACCCCGGTGCGCTGCACGATCAGCAGCGGCTCGTCGCCGGCGACGGCGGCGGTGTCGCTGGCCCGCACCCGCCAGGGCAGACTCGGCGGCGTGGCGCCATAGCCGCGGCTGACCACCCCGACCTTGAGCCCACGGGCGCGCAGGTGGCCGATCAGCCAGAGGATCATGGGCGTCTTGCCGGTACCGCCCACGGTGAGATTGCCCACCACGATGACCGGTACCGGCGCGCGATGGATGCTGCCCTGCCCCGCCAGGAAACGCTGGCGCTTGCGCCGGGCGACCCGGCGATAGAGGGCTTCGAGCGGCGCCAGCAGGCCCAGGGCCGGATGCCCCTGGTACCAGGCGCGGACCAGGCGCTCGCCCAGGCTCACGGCCGTTTCGCCTGGGCCTCGAGGGTGGTGATGCGCAACTGGCTGAAACCCAGCTTGCCGGCGGCGTCCATGGCCATGACCACCGCCTGGTGGGTGGCGCGGCCATCGGCGGTGATCACCAGCGGCAGGCTGTTGTCGCCGCCGGATTCCCGCTGCAGCGCGGTGGTCAGGCCGGTCAGGTCATTGCGCGCCAGGGTCTGGCCGTTGAGCGCCATCTGGCCTTCGGCGGTGATGCTGATTTCCAGGAGCTTGCCCTGATTGGCGGCCGCGGCGGCGCTATCGGCCTCGGGCAATTCGATCTTCAGCTGGCTGGGCTTGCTGAAGGTGGCGGTCACCACGAAGAACAGCAGCAGGACGAAGATGACGTCGATGAAGGACGCCAGGTTGATATAGACCTCTTCGCGAGCGGCGCCCCCGGCGCGGCGACGGAATTTCACGCCGGAACTCCTTCGCGGACGTCCACCTCGCGATCGCCGTGAAGGATGTCCACCAGCTTGACCGCTTCCTGCTCCATGCCCACCACCAGCTCATCGACCCGGCGCAGCAGGTAGCGATGGAAGAACACCGCGGGAATCGCCACCAGCAGGCCGGTGGCGGTGGTGACCAGGGCCTTGGAGATGCCACCGGCGAGGATGGGCGCATTGGCCATGCCGTCGTTCATGAAGGCGCTGAAGATGTCGATCATGCCGAACACCGTACCCAGCAGCCCCATCAGGGGCGCCAGGGCGGCGATGCTGCCGAGGGTGTTGAGGTAGCGCTCGAGGTCGTGCACCACGCGGCTGCCGGCTTCCTCGATGGCTTCCTTCATGATGTCGCGGCCATGGCGGGAATTGGCCAGGCCCGCGGCGAGGATGTCGCCCAAGGGCGATCCGGCGCGCAATTCGCGCAGCCGCTCGGCATTGAGCTGCTTGTCCTGGATCCAGCGCCAGACCTGGGCGAGCAGCGTCGGCGGTGCGACCCGGCTGCGCCTGAGGGTCCACAGCCGCTCGGCGATGATGGCCGTGGCCAGGATGGAACTGAGAATGATCGGCAGCATCATCCAGCCGCCCGCTTTGACCATTTCGAACACGAGACCGTTACCCCTGCCGCAAAATGCGGCCACTCTAGCACGAACGCCGGAGAGCCTGTTCAAGGGCTCGCGAGCTAGAGACAAACAAGGCGACAAGACCTGAGGAAGCGGAGTTTACGAATGGTAAATGAGCATTCCGAAGGTCTTTTCAACGCGGTTTGGCCGACGCGCAGCAGCCTTTGAATAGGCTATCAGGGTGTCGGTGGGCCTATCCGCCACCAATGCCGCACCTGGCGTTGCCCGCTTGGTACCTCCCAGCGACCCAGGGTCCAGCTCAGGGCGCCCCGCTCGGCGGTGTCGTAGGGCAGCACGCCGCGCTCGCGATAGCGCGCCAGTACCTGGGGATGGGGATGGCCATAGCGATTGTTCAGCCCCCGAGAGATGAGCACGCCACGTGGCTGGACGGCGTCGATGAAGGCGGCGCTGGAGCCGCTGCGACTGCCGTGGTGCGGCGCGACCAGCCATTCCGCCGCCACGGGCACACCGCTGGCCAGCAGTTCGGCTTCACGGCGGGCGTCGATGTCGCCGGTCAGCAACAGGCGCTCGCCCCTGGCCTCGACGCTGAGCACGCAGGAGGACGCGTTGGAATCCGCAGCGGGATGCCACCAGGTGATGAATGCGACCTCGTTCCAGCGCCACTCGGCCCCATCCGTGCAGTCCCGGGCGTGCAGTTCCGGCGTGAGGCGTCCCGCCTCGCCACTGAGCACCTGTCCTGGCGGCAGTTCCCTGGCCAGGGCCGGCGCACCACCGGCGTGGTCGGCATCGGCATGACTGAGCAGCATGACGTCCAGGCTGCCGATGCCGAAGGCCTTCAGGTTGGGCAGGACGACCCGGGCGCCGCTGTCGTAGCTGCCCTGGCGCGGACCGGCATCATAGAGCAGTGCATGGTCACGGGTGCGCACCAGCACTGCCAGGCCCTGCCCCACGTCCAGCACGGTGATCCGTGCCAGGCCCTCCGCGGGTAGCGGTGGCGGGGGAAACAGCCCCGGCAGCATCAGCAGCGCGCCGAAGACTCGCAGCGGCACCCCCGCGGGCAGCAGGGCCAGCAGCGCGCCCAGCCCCGCCAGCCATAGCGCCCAAGTCGGTGCCAATACCGGTTGCCAGGCCGCCCCCAGGTGCGCCAAGCCGCCCAGCAGCCAAAGCAGTCCCTGCAGCAGGCCACCCGCCAGCAGCAAGGCCGGAGTTCCCAGCGGCGACCAGAGCAGGGACAGCAGCGTCCCCGCCAGGGCCAGGGGCACGATGGCCAGGTCCATCAGCGGCACGGCCAGGGCATTGGCCAGCGGGCCGCTCGGACTCAGGGGCAGGCCCAGCGCCAGCAGCAGCGGCGCCAGGCCCACGGCCATGCACCACTGGGCGCGTCCGAGGGTGAGCCACCAGGGCAAGCGGCCCAGGCGGCCAGCAAAGCTCCACAGCAGCAACAGCACGGCGCCAAAGGACAGCCAGAAGCCGGGCAGCAGACTGACCAGCGGATTGGCGGCCAGCACCAGCACCAGGGCCAGCAGCACGGCATCCGCCAGCCGCACCTGCTGGCGCCCGAGTTGCCAGACCAGGCCCAGGGTGACCATGACGCAGGCCCGCTGCACCGGCACCTCGAAGCCGGCCAGCAGTCCGTAGCCCAGCGCGGTGGCGATGGTCAGCACCGCCGCGGACAGGCGCCAGGGCAGCCGGCGCGGCCAGCAGCCATGCCGCGCCAGGAGGACCACTCCGGCGTAGACGCCCAGGGCGATCAGGCCGATGTGCTGCCCGGAGATGACCATCAGGTGCACGGTGCCGGTGTCCTGGAACAGCTGCCACTGGGCATCGGTGATGCCCGAGCCGTCGCCCACCACCAGGGCGGCGAGCAGCCCACCCTGCCCGGCCGGATCGCGCCTCTGCAGGTATTGCCGGATGCCGTCGCGCCAGGTCGCCAGGCCACTGGCGGCGGCCAGGCGCTGGCCATCCTTGACGCTGCCGGTGGCGCCTATGCCCTGGGCCAGCAGCCAGGCTTCGCGGTCCTGGCCGAGGGGGTTGACCAGGCCCGCCGGGCCGCGCAACTCCGCGGCCAGGCGCCAGCGTTCGCCGGCCAGCGGGCGCGGCCCGCCGTGCCAGCTCAGGCGGATCCGCGCCGGCAGCTCAAGCGCGCGGCGACTGGTCGCCCCGGCGAGCACGAAACTCACCGAATCGGCGTCCACCGTGGGCAGCCCGCTGATCTGGCCGTCGATCCACAGCACCCGCTGTTCCAGCGCCGGATCCAGGCGATCGTCCAGCGCCCAGTGGCCATTGAGCAGCGCCCAGGCCAGACCCAGCCCGAGGGCACCGAGCGCCAGGAGGCGGGTGAACAGCAGCACCAGGGCCACGGCCGCGAGGGCCGCCAGCAGCGGTAGCGACGGCAGCGTGGCGAAGGCGCGCAGGAGCAGCACGCCCAGGGCAAAGGACAGCAGAGCGGCGCGCATCAGGACTCCATCCATGGAGAGCCGAAAGGGCTTCAGAAGCGCGGATTAGAGCAGTTTGGACACCACAGGACCAGGGGCATGGCGCCACCTGGCCCGGCAGGAATCAGTCGTAGCGCAGGGCTTCGGCCGGTGAGGTGCGCGAGGCGCGCCAGGCGGGATAGAGGGTCGCCAGGAAACTCATGCTCAGGGCGGCCACGGCGATCAGCACCACGTCTTCCAGCTCCAGCCGCGACGGCAGGTTGCTGATGAAGTACATGTCGCCGCCAAACAGCTTGTGGCCGACCAGGCGCTCCAGGGCGGCGATCCAGCTGCTGACGTTGAGCGCCGCGATGACGCCCAGCACGCCGCCGATCAGGGTACCGACCAGGCCGATCACCGTGCCCTGCACCATGAACACCGCCATGATCTGCCCGGGCGTGGCGCCCAGGGTGCGCAGGATGGCGATGTCGGCCTTCTTGTCGGCCACCACCATGATCAGGGTGGCGATGATGTTGAAGGCGGCCACGGCGACGATCAGCAAGAGCAGCAGGCCGATCATGGTCTTTTCCATCTGCATGGCCTGGAACAGGCTGCCCTGGGAGATCGTCCAGTCGCGCGCCTGGTAGCCGTCGCCGAGGGCCTTGGCCACGTCACGGGAAATGCGCGGCGCCTGGAACAGATCGTCCAGCGCCAGGCGGATGCTTTCCACCTGGCCCGGCTGCCAGCCCTTGAGCGGCGCGGCATCGGCGACGTTGATCAGCGCCAGGGAGGCATCCAGTTCGGCGCCGACCTTGAAGGTGCCGACCACGGTGAAGCGCCGCAGCCGCGGGGTGATGCTGCCGGTGGCGCCGACCTCGGGGATGATCACCGTGACCTGGCTGCCCAGCTCCAGCTGGAAGCGCCGCGCGGCGATCTCGCCCAGCACGATGCCGAATTCGCCAGGCTTGAGGGCGTCGAGACTGCCCTGGGTCATGCGGTCGCCGACGATGGACACGCGTTTTTCCTGGGCGGGATCGATGCCGTCCACCAGCAGCGGCTGCATGCGCCCCCGTACCGAGAGCATGCCCTGCAACTGGGTATAGGGCACCGCCGCCAGCACATGGGGCTGCTGCTCGGCCTTGGCCGCCAGCGGGCGCCAGTCGTCCAGCGGCTGGGCCGCGCTGATGAAGGCATGGGGCACCATGCCGAGGATGCGGCCACGCATTTCCTCCTGGAAGCCGTTCATCACCGACAGCACCAGGATCATGGCCAGCACGCCCAGCGCCAGGCCGAACATGGAGACCAGCGAGAAGAAGGAGATGAACGACTTGCGCCGCTTGGCGCGGGTGTATCTCAGGCCGATGAACAGCGAAAGCGGTCTGAACATGGCGACCTCAGACCTGCCGGGCCGGCGTGGCGTCGACCAGATGGCCTTCGTCCAGGCGCAGCATCCGGTCCATCTGGCCGGCCAGCACCTGGTCGTGGGTCACCACCAGGAAGGCGGTGCGCAGCGAGGTGGACAGCTCCAGCATCAGATCCTGGATGCCGTGGGCGGTGTGCTGGTCGAGGTTGCCGGTGGGTTCGTCGAGCAGCACCAGCTTGGGCTGGTTGACCAGCGCCCGGGCGATGGCCACGCGCTGGCGCTCGCCACCGGACAGCTCGGCCGGCTTGTGGCCCAGGCGATGGCCGAGACCGACCCGCTCCAGCAGCTTGGCGGCGCGCTCGCGGGCCTCGCCGATGGAGGCCTTGCCGATCAACAGAGGCATGCAGACGTTTTCCAGGGCGCTGAATTCGGGCAGCAGGTGGTGGAACTGGTAGACGAAGCCCATGGCGCGATTGCGCAGGAGGCCGCGGGCCTTCTCGTTGAGCGCCGACAGCTCCTCGCCGTCGAGCCAGACACTGCCGCTGCTGGGGGTATCCAGGCCGCCGAGCAGGTTCAACAGGGTGGTCTTGCCCGACCCCGAACTGCCGACGATGGACACCCGCTCGCCCGGTTGCAGGGTCAGCTGGACGTTGCTCAGCACCTCGACGGTCTGGGGGCCTTCCTCGTAGCGCTTGCCCAGGTCCTGGCAACGCAAAACGGCTCGATCATTCATAACGCAGGGCCTCGGCGGGTTGGGTACGGGCGGCGCTCCAGGAGGGATAGAGCGTGGCCAGGAAGCTCAGGGCAAAGGACGCGCCGCAGACCAGCAGGACGTCGTGCAGCTGCAGCTGCGCCGGCAGGTAGTCGATGAAATACACCTCGGCGTTGAGGAACTGGTGGCCGGTGACCCGCTGCACCCAGGCCAGGGCGGCGCTGACGTTGAGTGCGGCGAGCACGCCCAGCAGGCAGCCGATGGCGGTGCCGATGACGCCGATGAAGGTCCCCTGGACCATGAATACCGCCATGATCTGCCGGGGCGTGGCGCCCAGGGTGCGCAGGATGGCGATGTCGGATTTCTTGTCGGTCACCACCATCACCAGGGTGGAGACGATGTTGAAGGCGGCCACGGCGACGATCAGCAGCAGGAGCAGGCCGATCATGGTCTTTTCCATGCCGATAGCCTGGTAGAGATTGCCGTGGGTGCGGGTCCAGTCGCGGGCGTACCAGTCGTTGCCCGGCAGCTGGCGAGCGATGTTCCAGGACACGTCGGGCGCCTGGAACAGGTCGTGCAACTTGAGGCGCACGCCCTGCACCGCGTTCGCCGGCCAGCGCTGCAGCCGCGCGGCGTCCTCGATGTCGATCAGGCCCACCGAGCCGTCCAGCTCGCCGGCGCCGACGCTGAAGATGCCCACCACGGTGAATCTCTTCATGCGCGGAAACATGCCGGCCGGGGTCACGGCCACTTCCGGGGCGATATAGGTGAGCTTGTCGCCGACCTTGACGCCCAGTTTCTCGGCGGCCAGGGAGCCGATGATGATGCCGAATTCGCCCGGCTTGAGGTCGTCGAGCCGGCCCTCGCGCATGAAGCTGGGGATGATCGAGACCTTGGGCTCCTCGGCCGGATCGATGGCGTTGAGCAATACCGTCTGCACCGCCTTGTCGTGGGCCAGCATGCCCTGCAACTGGGTGAAGGGCGCCACCGCGGCCACCTGGCTGTTCTGCAGCGCCAATTCGCGCACGCTGCGCCAGTCGTTGACCGGCTGGTAGGACTCCACCGTCGCATGGGGAATCATGCCGAGGACGCGATCGCGCATCTCGCGGTCGAAGCCGTTCATGACCGACAGCACCACGATCATCACGACCACGCCGAGGGCCAGGCCGATCATGGAGGTGAGCGAGATGAAGGAGACGAAATGGTTGCGGCGCTTGGCGCGGACGTAACGCAGGCCAAGGTAGATCGGCAGGGGTCTGAACATAGGCTCGCTTGCACGGCGGAAAGACGTAGGCGCCCTGCGGGTTGGACGGCGACACCGTGCCGGCTCGCCGGCTACACTCGGGGCCATCACCCACGGAGCGGCCCGACATGACCACCCCAGACGCGCGTGAACGGCGGGAATACTATCGCATCACCGACCGTATCGCACTGCAAATCAGCCCTGCCGACGGGGTCCCCGGCGAGACCGCGCCGCTGTTCGCACTCCTGAGCGAACTGCATCAGCTGGAATTCGAATCCCGTCATCTGCTGCGCAATCTGGACGAGCGCGACCGCGCCGTCACCGCCTGCCTGCGCCTGGTGCACAAGCGCCTGGACCTGCTCGGCCAGGCCTTTACCTGGAATCTCCTGCACGACAGCGGCGCCACCCGCGACGTGGTGCTGTCCGAAGGCGGCCTGGCCTTCGTCGATGCCGAGCCCTATGCCCTGGGCACCCGCCTAGACCTGCGCATGGCACTGCCGCCCCAGGGCCTGGGCCTGCAGGTGCTGGCCGAGGTGACCGGCTGCCAGGCCGTCAAGGGCGGGTACGAGATCGGCACCAGTTTCATCGACCTGGAAGACGCCCAGCGCCAGCTGCTGGCGCGCCACGTCTTGCGTCAGCAGGCCCGGGTGCGCCGCGCCGACCGAGGAGACGAGGCGTGAAACGCCCCTGGCTGGCGCTCCTGCTGCTCGGCGCCGCCCTGCCCGGCTTGGCCGAGACCCTGCAGATCCCGCTGGGCCAGCAGGGCGATGGCAGTACCCCGCTACCCCTGCGCGGCGACAGCCGCAGCCAGGTCCTGGAACGCTTCGGCCTGCCCGATCAGGAGCACCCGCCGGTCGGTCGGCCGCCCATCCGCCGCTGGGACTACAGAGATTTCAGCGTCTATTTCGAAAACGACCGGGTGCTGGACGCGGTACGCGAACCGCGGCGCCCGGTCCCCTCACCCTAGCGCCAAGGAGCCCTCATGACCCTTATTTACGGACACCGCGGCGCCCGCGGCGAAGCCCCGGAAAACACCCTGGCTGGTTTCGAGCTGTGCCTGGAACTGGGCGTCACGCGCTGCGAGCTGGACCTGCACCTCTCCCGGGACGGCGAGCTGGTGGTGATCCACGACCCGACCCTGAAACGCACCACCGGGCGTGGCGGCAAGGTCAGCGAAAAGGCGGTCGCCGATCTGGTCGCCCTGGATGCCCGCCAGGGCGGACCGGTGTGGCCGCGCCCCTGCCCCATCCCGACCCTGCGCGAGCTGTTCGAGAAGTGTTCCTTCGAACACTGGCAGCTGGAGGTGAAGAGCGCCTCGCGAGTGCGGGCGGCGCAGACCGTGAGAGCCATCGCCCAGCTGGTCGAGGAATTCGGCCTGCAGGACAAGGTGACTGTGACCAGCTCCTCGCGCGAAGTCCTGCGCGCCCTGCAGCGCGACACCCCACAGCTGGCGCGTGGACTGGTGGCGGAATACGCCTGGCTGGATCCGCTCAAGGTGGCCGCTCACTACGACTGCCACCTGCTGGCGCTGAACTGGACGCTGTGCACCCCGGAACGGCTGCTCAAGGCTCAGCGTCAGGGCCTGCACGTCTCGGTCTGGACGGTGAACGACGCCAGCCTGATGCGCCGCCTGGCCGACTTCGGCGCGGACAGCCTGATCACCGATTTTCCGAGTCTGGCGCGACGGACGCTGGGGTAGGCTCCTGCCTGCCCGAGCAGTCGCGGCCATGGGGTCCGTCGCTGCGGCCGCCTCTGCGGGGCTCTGATGCTTCACTGATCGCGGCCATGGGCCGCTCCTACAGGCTCGATGTAACCGTAGGAGCGGCCCATGGCCGCGATAAAGACCGCGCTCCTACCTCTAGGCAAACACCCGTAGGAGCGGCCGCAGCGGCGGACCGCCTGGGCAGTGATGCGAGCCGACTCCGTAGCGTGGAAAACGGCGCAGCCTTTTCCACTGGAGACTGCTACGGGGAGCACCCTCACCCCAGCCCTCTCCCGAGGGGAGAGGGGGCTAGCCGAGCGGACATTCGCCTCCGTCCGCTCAACCTGGGCCGACTCAGAACAACCGATTCAAGCCGTCGAAGGCCGCTACCCGGTAGGCCTCGGCCATGGTCGGGTAGTTGAAGGTGGTGTTGACGAAATAGCGGATGCTGTTCGCCTCGCCTTCCTGGTTCATGATCGCCTGGCCGATGTGCAGGATCTCCGAGGCCTGGTCACCGAAGCAGTGCACGCCCAGCACCTGCAGGGTCTCGCGGTGGAAGAGGATCTTCAGCATGCCCACCGGTTCGCCGGAGATCTGCGCCCGCGCCATGCTCTTGAAGAAGGCCTTGCCGACCTCGTAGGGCACCCGCTCCTGGGTCAGCTCGCGCTCGGTCTTGCCCAGCGAACTGATCTCGGGAATGGTGTAGATGCCGGTGGGGATGTCGTTGACCACCCGCCCGTTGTTGTCGTGCAGGATATTGTCCGAGGCCGAACGCCCCTGGTCGTAGGCGGCACTGGCCAGACTCGGCCAGCCGATGACGTCGCCCGCCGCGTAGATGTTGGCGACCGAGGTCCGGTAGTTCTCGTCGACGGTGACCTGGCCCCGGCTGTTGACCGAGATGCCCACGTTCTGCAGGCCCAGCTGATCGGTGTTGCCGGTCCGGCCGTTACACCACAGCAGGGCATCGGCGCGCAGCTTCTTGCCGGACTTCAGGTGCAGGACGACGCCGTTTTCCTGGCCTTCGATGCGCTCGTATTCCTCGTTGTGACGAATGAGCACATTGTTGTTCTGCAGGTGATAGCTCAGGGCGTCCGAGATCTCGTCGTCGAGGAAGCTGAGCAGCTGGTCGCGGTTGTCGATCAGGTCCACCAGCACGCCGAGGCCGCTGAAGATGGAGGCGTACTCGCTGCCGATCACCCCGGCGCCATAGATGATCAGCCGGCGCGGGGTATGGGTCAGCGACAGGATGGTGTCGCTGTCGTAGATGCGCGGATGGCTGAAGTCCACGTCCACCGGGCGATAGGGTCGCGAGCCGGTGGCGATGACGACCTGCTTGGCCACCAGGCGCTCCAGGTCGCCACGCAGGTTGACGATCTCGATGGTGTTCTCGTCGGCGAAGCTGGCGGTACCGAAGAACAGGTCGACGCGATTGCGCGCGTAGTAGCTGGTGCGGGACGACACCTGGCGGGCGATCACCCGCTCGGCGCTGCGCAGCACGTCGGGAAAGGAGAACCAGCGCGGCTCGCCGATGGAGCGGAACATCTCGTTGGTGTTGAACTGGATGATCTGCTTGACCGAATGGCGCAGCGCCTTGGAGGGAATGGTGCCCAGGTGGGTGCAGTTGCCGCCGACCACCTGGCGATTGTCCACCACCGCCACGCGACGGCCATTCTTGGCGGCGTTCATCGCCGCGCCCTCGCCTGCCGGTCCCGAACCCAGTACCACCACGTCGTAGCTATAGACCGCCATGCTTTCTCCTCAGAAGGTTAGCCGTCCGCAGGCGACGGCTGGAGCCGGACCGCCTCGCGAGAGGTCGGATCCGGCGCGAGATCGCCCCAGGGGGCTGCGACCTCTTGTCACGGGTCGCTATTGTGGCGCAAAACCCGGTCAAAACGAAAACGGGAGCCACGCGGGCTCCCGTTTTTTCTTGCAAGTCAGCCTTGCCTAGGACGCAAGACTCAGGCCGGGAAGGCCGGCGGATTGACACCCGCCATCTCTTCCAGCACCCGCACGACCTGGCAGCTGTAGCCGAACTCGTTGTCGTACCAGACATAGAGGACGACACGGTTATCGCTGACGATGGTGGCACCGGCATCGACCACACCCGCATGACGGGAGCCGACGAAGTCGCTGGACACCACTTCCGGCGAGTTCACGAAGTCGATCTGCTTGTGCAGCGGCGAATGCAGCGCCATCTCGCGCAGGTACTCGTTGATCTCGTCCTTGCTGGTGGCGTTTTCCAGGTTCAGGTTGAGGATCGCCATGGAGACGTTGGGCGTCGGCACGCGGATGGCGTTGCCGGTTAGCTTGCCAGCCAGTTCCGGCAGCGCCTTGGCCACGGCCTTGGCGGCGCCGGTCTCGGTGATGACCATGTTCAGCGCGGCGCTGCGGCCACGGCGATCGCCCTTGTGGAAGTTGTCGATCAGGTTTTGGTCGTTGGTGTACGAATGCACGGTCTCGACGTGACCGTTGACGATGCCGTACTTGTCGTTGACCGCCTTGAGGATCGGCACGATGGCGTTGGTGGTGCAGGAGGCCGCGGTGACGATGGTGTCTTCGGCGGTGATGGTGTCATGGTTGATGCCATGCACGATGTTCTTCAGGCTGCCCTTGCCGGGTGCGGTCAGCACCACGCGGGAGACGCCCTTGCACTTGAGGTGCTGGCCCAGGCCTTCGGCATCGCGCCACTTTCCGGTGTTGTCGACCACGATGGCATCCTGGATGCCGTACTGGGTGTAGTCGACGGTGGTGGGATCGTTGGAGTAGATCACCTTGATCAGGGTGCCGTTGGCACACAGGGTGCTATTGGCTTCGTCGACGGTGATGGTGCCGTCGAAGGAACCGTGCACGGAGTCGCGACGCAGCAGGCTGGCACGCTTGACCAGATCATTGTCGGCGCCCTTGCGCACGACGATGGCGCGCAGGCGCAGGCCGTCGCCGCTACCCTGGTGCTCGATGAGGATGCGCGCCAGCAGGCGGCCGATGCGACCGAAGCCGTAGAGGACGACGTCCTTGCCCTTGCGCTGCTCGACGCCCTGCTTGCCGACCACGGCGGACAGCTCGCTGCGCAGGAAGTCCTTGAGGTCGCGACCGGCGCCTTCGGCCTTGAATTTCAGGCTCAAGCGGGCGAGGTCGATGGAGGCGGCGCCCAGTTCCAGCTCGCTCAGGGCCTTCACCAGCGGGTAGGTGTCCTGCACGGACAGCTCGACGTTGTCGATCTGGCGGGCGAACCGGTGGGCCTTGAGAATGGAGATCACTGAACGGTTGACCAAACCGCGACCGTAAATGGAGGTCACAACATTGTTGTTACGGTACAGCTGACCAATCAGGGGAATCATGGCCTCGGCGAGCGCTTCGCGATCGATCCATTCTTCAAGGCACTGCTCAGGCTTCTGACTCACGACAAATCCTTCCCTATGTAGGAGCTGAAAAAAGGAACTACATTATGACCGCGCTGCCTGTCCCAGGCAATCTACGCGCGTCGCTGCACTGACAGCGTGAAAGCCCGGTCGTTACAATCCCAACCCTCCCGAAATCCACCGGAGTTCCGCCCGCGTGTCAGTTTTGCGTACCCCGTCAATTCCTGAAACCGCCGGCCGCCAGCAGTGGGGCAATCTGCCCGGCGCCGCGCTAGCCCTCGCCATCGCTGAAGCCGCCAAGGCCGCGACCCGCCGCTTCACCCTGCTGATCACCCAGGACAGCCAGACCGCTGATCGCCTGGAGCAGGAACTGCGCTTCTTCGCCCCTGAACTTCCGGTACTGAATTTTCCCGATTGGGAGACGCTGCCCTACGATGTCTTCTCGCCCCACCAGGACATCATCTCCCAGCGTGTCGCCACCCTTTATCGGCTGCCGGAGCTGTCCCACGGCATTTTGGTAGTCCCTCTGGCGACTGCCCTACACCGCCTGGCGCCCACGCGCTTCCTGCTCGGCAGCAGCCTGGTGCTGGACGTCGGCCAGCGGCTGGACGTGGAAGCCACCCGCGCGCGCCTGGAAGCGGCCGGCTATAGATATGTGGATACGGTGTACGAACACGGCGAATTCGCCGTGCGCGGCGCCCTGATCGATCTCTTTCCCATGGGCAGCAACCTGCCTTACCGGATCGACCTGTTCGACGACGAGATCGAGACGCTGCGTACCTTCGATCCGGAAACGCAGAGATCCATCGACAAGGTCGACAGCATCCGTCTCCTGCCGGCGCGGGAATTCCCGCTGCATAAAGAGGCGGTGACCGGTTTTCGTGCGCGGTTCCGCGAAAGATTCGACGTGGACTATCGCCGCTGCCCCATCTATCAGGATCTGGCCAGCGGCATTACCCCGGCAGGCATCGAGTACTACCTGCCGCTGTTCTTCGACGAGACCTCGACCCTCTTCGACTATCTGCCGGCCAACACCCAGGTGTTTTCCCTGCCGGGTATCGAACAGGCCGCCGAGCAATTCTGGACCGATGTCCGTAATCGCTACGAAGACCGCCGGGTCGATCCGGAGCGGCCGCTGCTGCCGCCGGCCGATGTCTTCCTGCCGGTGGAAGACTGCTTCGCCCGGCTGAAGGCCTGGCCGCGGGTGGTCATCGGCGCGGACGACCTGGAAGCCGGCGTGGGCCGCGAGCGCTTCGCCGCACGCGCCCTGCCGGACCTGGCCATCGACGCCAAGGCCAGCCAGCCGCTGGCGTCCCTCGAGCACTTCATCACCGATTTCCCCGGTCGCGTGCTGTTCACCGCGGAAAGCGCCGGTCGCCGCGAGGTGCTGCTGGAGCTGCTCGCCCGACTGAACCTGCGCCCTGGCCAGGTCGACGGCTGGGCAGCCTTCCAGGCCAGCGCCGAGCGCATCGCCATCGCCCTGGCGCCGCTGGACGAAGGCCTGGTGCTGGATGACGCCGGGGTCGCCCTGATTCCGGAGAATCCGCTGTTCGGCCAGCGCATCATGCAGCGCCGCCGGCGCGAGAAAGGCCGTGACGCCGGCGAGAACGTCATCAAGAACCTCACCGAGCTGCGCGAAGGCGCGCCGGTGGTGCACATCGACCATGGCGTCGGCCGCTACATGGGCCTGATCACCCTGGAGCTGGACGACCAGCCCCAGGAATTCCTGCTGCTCGAATACGCCGACGACGCCAAGCTCTATGTGCCGGTGGCCAACCTGCACCTGATCGCCCGCTACTCGGGCACCGACGACGCCCTGGCGCCGCTGCACAAGCTGGGGTCCGAGACCTGGCAGAAGGCCAAGCGCAAGGCCGCCGAACAGGTGCGCGACGTGGCTGCCGAACTGCTCGACATCTATGCCCGGCGTGCCGCGCGCAAGGGCTATGCCTTCAAGGACCCGGCGGCGGACTACGCCACCTTCTCCGCCGGCTTCCCCTTCGAGGAAACGCCGGACCAGCAGGCCGCCATCGAGGCGGTGCACAAGGACATGCTGGCGGGCACGCCCATGGATCGCCTGGTCTGCGGCGACGTGGGCTTCGGCAAGACCGAGGTGGCCATGCGCGCGGCCTTCATCGCCGTGCACGGTGGCCGCCAGGTGGCGGTGCTGGTACCCACTACCCTCCTCGCCCAGCAGCACTACAACAGCTTCCGCGATCGCTTCGCCGACTGGCCGGTACGTGTCGAGGTGATGAGCCGCTTCAAGTCGGCCCAGGAAGTCGCCGCCGCCGCACGCGAGCTGGCCGAGGGCAAGATCGACATCATCATCGGCACCCACAAGCTGTTGCAGGGCGACGTGAAGTTCAAGGACCTGGGCCTGGCCATCATCGACGAAGAGCACCGCTTCGGGGTACGCCAGAAGGAGCAGCTCAAGTCGCTGCGCAGCGAGGTGGACATCCTCACCCTCACCGCCACGCCGATCCCGCGCACCCTGAACATGGCCGTGGCCGGCATGCGTGACCTGTCCATCATCGCCACCCCGCCCGCGCGGCGCCTCTCGGTGCGCACCTTCGTCATGGAGGAGCAGAACGCGGTGATCAAGGAAGCCCTGCTGCGCGAACTGCTGCGCGGCGGCCAGGTGTACTTCCTGCACAACGAGGTCAAGACCATCGAGAAGCGGGCCCGCGAACTGGCCGAGCTGGTGCCGGAGGCCCGCGTCGGCATCGGCCACGGACAGATGCGCGAACGCGATCTCGAACAGGTGATGAGCGATTTCTACCACAAGAGATTCAACGTGCTGGTGGCCTCGACCATCATCGAGACCGGCATCGACGTGCCCAATGCCAACACCATCATCATCGAGCGCGCCGACAAGTTCGGCCTGGCCCAGCTGCACCAGCTGCGCGGCCGGGTCGGCCGTAGTCACCACCAGGCCTATGCCTATCTGCTCACCCCGCCGCGCAAGGGCATGACGCCGGACGCCGAGAAGCGCCTGGAAGCCATCGCCGGTGCCCAGGATCTGGGGGCCGGCTTCATCCTGGCGACCCACGACCTGGAGATCCGCGGCGCCGGCGAACTGCTCGGCGAAGGCCAGAGCGGCCAGATCCAGGCGGTCGGCTTCACCCTCTACATGGAAATGCTGGAGCGCGCGGTCAAGGCCATCCGCAAGGGCGAGCAGCCCAACCTGGAACAACCCCTGGGCGGCGGTCCGGACATCAACATGCGCGTGCCCGCGCTGATCCCGGAAGACTACCTGCCCGACGTCCATGCGCGGCTGATCCTCTACAAGCGCATCGCCTCGGCGGCGGACGAAGACGCCCTCAAGGAATTGCAGGTGGAGATGATCGACCGCTTCGGGCTCCTGCCGGAACCGACCAAGAACCTGGTGCGCCTGACGCTGCTCAAGCTGCGTGCGGAAGGCCTGGGCATCGTCAAGGTGGATGCCGGGCCTCAGGGCGGACGGCTGGAATTCGCCGCCGACACCCAGGTGGATCCGCTGGTGCTGGTGAAGATGATCCAGGCGCAGCCGAAGAAGTACCGGCTGGAAGGCGCGACCCTGTTCAAGTTCCAGGTACCCATGGAGCGGGCGGAGGAGCGCTTCAACGTCCTGGAAGCCCTGTTCGACCGCCTGACGCCCGCCGCCAGCTGATCGAAGAGCCGCTCCCGGTCAATCCCGGGAGCGGCTTGAGCGCTATCAGTCCGCCAGCACCTCGGCCAGCACCTGCCGCACCTCGTCGATGCCGCTGGCCAGGACGGCTTCGATCTCGGCCATGGTGATTTCCCGCTGCACCTTGCCGGCCGCCGGATTCACCACCAGCGCCAGGCAGGCGTAGGGCAGGCCCAATTCGCGGGCCAGGGCCGCCTCCGGCATCCCGGTCATGCCGACGATGTCGCAGCCGTCGCGCTCCAGCCGGACGATCTCCCCCGCCGTCTCCAGGCGCGGCCCCTGAGTCGCGGCATAGACGCCATGGTCGCTGTGCGGCAGCTGCAGCCTGCGCAGTGCCCCGAGCAGACGCTGCCGCAGGGGCTCATCGTAGGGAAAGCTGAAGTCGATGTGGGTGACGTGCTCGAGGTCCGCGCCTTCGAAGAAGGTATGGCCGCGCCCCCAGGTGTAGTCCACCAGTTGATGGGGCACGCACAGATGACCGCTGCCCATGGCGGCATGGATACCGCCCACGGCGTTCACCGCGACGATGGCCTCGGCACCGGCCTCCTCGAGCGCCCAGAGATTGGCGCGGTAGTTGACCTGATGCGGCGGAATGCGATGGGGATGGCCATGGCGCGCCAGGAACAGCACCGGGCGCCCGGCATAGTGGCCGCGCTGCACGGGCGCCGAGGGCGCGCCCCAGGGCGTCTCGAAGGTCTGAGCCTGGTCCAGCTCCAGACCCGCGAGCGCGGTGAGGCCGGTACCGCCGATGATGGCGTAGGTAGTCATGGGAATGTCCTTTAGATGAGGTCAGCCTGGCGCAACCGCCGCAGGGCAAAACTCCACTGCGGTTGCTGCCGGTAATCGAGATCGACGTGGCGGCGGGCCCTCATGCTGGCCAGCCGCGGCGCGGGCGAGACGCCCAGCTGCTGCACCCGCGTCAGGGCCAGCTCAGCCGCTGCGCGGTCATTGCACACCAGCCCCATGTCGCAGCCGGCGCTGAGCGCGGCCTCGACGCGCTGGCCGGCATCGCCCGCCACGTGGGCGCCCGCCATCGACAGGTCGTCACTGAAGATCACGCCCTGGTAATCCAGTTCGCCGCGCAGGATGTCCTGCAGCCAGCGCCGGGAAAAGCCGGCCGGCTGGGGATCCACCGCGGGATAGATGACATGAGCGGGCATCACCGCACCCAGGGTCGGCAACAGGGCCTGGAAGGGGCGCAGGTCGGTGTGCAGCAGGGTGTCCAGATCGCGCTCGTCGGTGGGAATGGCATAGTGGGAATCGGCTTCGGCCCAGCCATGCCCGGGGAAATGCTTCCCGGTCGCGGCCATACCGGCGTCGCCCATGCCGGCGATGAAGGCACCACCCAGCTCGATCACCTGCTCGGCCTTGCCGAACGAACGTGCGCCTATGACCTGACTGCGCCCATGGTCGACGTCCAGCACCGGGGCGAAGCTGAAGTCCAGCCCCACCGCCAGGATCTCGGTCGCCATCAGCCAGCCGCAGAGGCGGGCCAGTTCCGCGCTGTCCGCGCGACCGCCCAGTTGCCCCATGGCCGGCAGCCGCACCACGTCACGGCGCAGGCGCTGCACGCGACCGCCTTCCTGGTCCACGGCCAGCAGTAGTTCCGGCCGCAGGGCGCGGATGGCACGGCATAGCTCGCGAACCTGGCCCGGGGTTTCGATGTTGCGGGCGAACAGGATCAGTCCGCCCACCTCCGGCTGACGCAGCAGCTGGCGATCCTCGGCGGTGAGCCAGGTGCCAGCGATATCGACCATCAGGGAGCCTTGCATGGGTACCTCGTCCGAATGCTCCGGCGCACGGCGCCGTGAAAGGGACGCAAGCTTACCCCAGCCACCCTTGATGCCGCAGCCTAGTAGGTCTCGGCCGTCTCCACGGCGACCGGCCGCCGCGGCCGATACTGGGCCTGGGCCAGTTCCGGTGCGTGCATCGCCGTGGGCGCCCGCATGCCGGTGGCGAGAAAGGGCACCATCAGCCGCAGCACCTGATCGGTATGGGTATCGACGCCGAAGTCGTTCTCGCCGATCGCCCGCAGCGCCTTGATGCCGGACATGCTGAACACCGCTGCGCCGAGCATGAAGTGGGCGCGCCAGAACAGCTCCAGGGGCGGAATCTCGGGAACGGCCCGATTCACCAGCAGCAGGAAGCGGCGGAAGGCACGGCCATAGGTCTGCTCCAGGTATTTGCGCAGGTGGCCCTGGCTCTGGCTGAACGCCAGTCCCAGCAGCCGCATGAACACCGAGAGGTCATTGCCATGCCGTGGCTTGATGGCCAGGGAGTGATCCACCAGCAGATTCAGCAGCGCCTCCAGGCTCACCTCCTCGCCATTCCTGGGCTGCCACTGATCCAGATCCCGCTCCAGATTGAAGCAGAAGGGATCGAGAAAGCGCGAGAACACCGCCTGGATCAGGGCCTTCTTGGAACCGAAGTGATAGTTGACCGCCGCCAGGTTGACCCCGGCTCTGGTGGTGATGAGTCGCAGCGAGGTCTCGGCAAAGCCGCGCTCGGCGAACAGTTGCTCGGCCGCATCCAGAATGCGCTCCACGGTATCCGACTGCGCCATGACCTTCCCCGGTAGATGAATTCCGTTTGAAACATATGTTTCAAACGCTATCGAAGTCAATCGCGGTTCGGCCGGCGAGCGGCCAGCTGATGGCCTGGAAGCCGCGTCTTTCCACCCTCTGCGGGCGTTTGGTCACGATCGCGGCCTGTCGTCCGAAGTCGAGGTCGGCGGCCTTGCCTACCACCCGGAGTTACTGTATATAATCACAGCATCATTAGACGACGCGACGTGCATCATGCTGAAACTGACACCGCGACAAGCCGAGATCCTGGCCTTCATCAAGCGTTGCCTCGAAGCCAATGGCTTTCCGCCTACCCGCGCGGAGATCGCGCAGGAGCTTGGTTTCAAATCGCCGAATGCGGCCGAGGAGCACCTCAAGGCGCTGGCCCGCAAGGGTGCCATCGAGATGACGCCGGGCGCCTCCCGGGGCATCCGCATCCCGGGTCTGGATACCTCACGCAAGGCCGACGAGAGCCTGCCGGTCATCGGTCGGGTCGCTGCGGGCGCCCCCATCCTGGCCGAGCAGAACGTCGAGGAAAATTGCGCCATCAACCCGGCCTTCTTCCAGCCGCGTGCCGACTACCTGCTCAAGGTCAAGGGCATGAGCATGAGAGACGTCGGCATCCTCGATGGCGACCTGCTGGCCGTCCATGTGACCCGCGAAGTGCACAACGGCCAGATCGTCGTGGCCCGGGTGGGCGACGAAGTCACCGTGAAGAGATTCAAGCGCTCGGGCAACCAGGTCACCCTGCTGGCGGAAAATCCCGAGTTCTCCCCTATCGAAGTCGATCTTTCCACCCAGGAATTCGCCATCGAAGGGTTAAGCGTTGGCGTCATCCGCCGCTAACGTCTAAGGCTGGCCTTCGGGCCAGCCGTTATCACGCCTTTATGCCTTACGCCGAAGTCTTGATCGGGGGTATCTGTTCGCGCTCCGGAAAGCGCTCAAGACCAGGCTGAGCACAGTGACGTCATGTATCCGTGGTACATGATCTCGAGTGGATTTGATCGAGTCGCCTCCAGGAGGTCGCCATGCAATTTCCCCTGATGTTCGATGCGCCGCGCTCGTCGGTTCAAGAGCTGGATCTGGCACCGGAGTTCCTGCTGCAGGAGCTGACCGCCTTTCTGCCCAAGCCCGGCAAGCAGGCCCGGGAACTGCCCGCCGCTCCACTGCCGGACACCTTCAGCGAGATGTCCCTGCACGGCAGCCAGGAACAGTGTCTGCAGTTGCTGGCGCCCATCCTGCGCCAGTTGAGCGACAAGGACGATGCCCGCTGGCTGACCCTGGTCACCCCGCCGTCGCTGCTCAGCAACGCCTGGTTGCGCAGCACCCATCTGAATCCGGAGCGTGTGCTTCTGCTACAGACGCCGAGCGCTGCCAAGACGCTGCAATTGGCCTGCGAGGTGCTGCGCAAGGGGCAGAGCCATACTGTGATCAGCTGGTTGCACGACCTGAGCGATGCGGGCAAGCAGCAGCTGGCACGTGCCGCGGCCCAGGGCAACAGCCAGAGTCTGAACGTCAGATTCGCGTAGGAAGCAGGCGGCGGGACGGGATGTAGCGGCGGCATTCCAGGACGGAATGCCGGATCTGGAAAAGAATCAGTGCAGGACGCGCGGTTGATCGTCGCGCTGGAGGCTATCGCCTTCGGCCAGGCGCCCGGCCATCTGCACACCCAGGTTGAACATGGCCTTGGCCACCTCTATCTGCTGTCCATGCAGGAAATCCTTGGCATCGCTGGAAAACTCCAGGGTAACGAGGGCTTCCTCGTCGTCCGCACGGCGCAACACGATGCGACCATCGGAGAGTTCAACGATTTCCAGGTAGGCAGTAGTCATTCAGTATCTCCACAGCTAAGCGGACAGTGTAACAGCGTGGGGTCTGAGAGGCTGACTTGCCTGAGCCTTTTTCGACGGTCTGCAAGGCCATCGTCCTGACGGCCTCTATGGCATTGTAGTGAGAACTACCCTACCACTCGGTCATGGCGCCACGGAATCTGAGCGCCGTCTGCTTGAGGCTTTCACGCCAGGCTTCCACCTCCTCGAGACCCAGCTCCGGCTCGGCCGGCTCCAGGCTGACCGCCTCGATCAAGGGCAGCGTCGGATCCTGCTTGGGTCGCCGGGGTGCCTGGGGCGGCTGCAGCAGCCGCTGGTACTCGGCGATCAGTCGCGCCAGCCAGGTCTCGGGGTTGCCGGCCAACTCGATCAGTTCGCCCATTTCCGCGCTGGGCGCTTCGTTGAGCGCCTCGGGGGCGAGCAGAACCGCCAGCGAGGTGGCCTCCATGGTGGGGTGGCGGTAGAAGCCCGCCACTTCCTGGCAGAGTCCCAGCAAGGCGCCGTGCAGGTGGAACAGGCACGCTTCCCGCTCGGCCATGATCCGGCCCTGGCTTTGCGCGGCGGGCGCAGCCTGGGCCAGGCGCCAGCTTTCCAGGGCCAGACCGGCAAAGTACAGCTTCTGGTTGGTGCGGGTATAACGCTCGTTGGCCATGCCCTTCTCCTGGAGCCGGCTCACGCCGGCCTCCTGTCTGCAGTTGGCGCCAGAGACGCTAGCGCTTTTCTTCCACCTGCCACTTTTTGCCGTCGTAGAAGGCCTTCCAGCCGGTGGGCTTGCCCTCGACCTCGGTCTGCACGTACTGCTCCTTGGTCTTGCGGCTGAAGCGGATCACCGCCGGACGGCCTTCAGAGTCCTTCACCGGGGCACTGAGCAGATAATGGTACTTGGGATCGATCTCGTCGCGATGGGGCAGCAATTCGCTGACCAACGGCGCACGGGTCTCGCGATTCTTCGGGAAGCCGCTGGCGGCCAGGAACAGCCCCGAGGCGCCATCGCGCAGCACATAGGTGTCGTCGACCTTTTCGCAGCGCAGCTCCGGCATGGGCACGGCGTCCATCTTCGGCGGAGCCGGCTCGCCGTTCTTGAGCAGCTTGCGGGTGTTCTTGCAGGCCGGATTGGTGCAGCCGAAGAACTTGCCGAAGCGCCCGGTCTTGAGTTGCATCTCGCTGCCGCACTTGTCGCATTCCAGCGACGGGCCCTCGTAGCCCTTGATGCGATAGCTGCCCTCTTCGATCTCGTAGCCCGGGCAGTCCGGGTTGTTGCCGCAGACGTGCAGCTTGCGGTGCTCGTCGATCAGGTAGGCATCCATCGCCGTACTGCAGATGGGGCAACGGTGCTTGCCGCGCAGGACCAGGGACTCGGATTCGCCCTCGTCGTCTTCGGCGATCTCGTCGCCCGGCACCAGGTTGATGGTGGCCTTGCAGCGTTCCTTGGGCGGCAGGGCATAGCCCGAGCAGCCTAGGAACACCCCGGTGGACGCGGTGCGGATCATCATCGGCCGGCCGCAGACCTGGCAGGGAATATCGGTCAGGGTGGGCTGGTTGGCCCTCATGCCCTTCTCGCCGGCCTCGGCGGTCTCCAGCTTCTGCTTGAAGTCGCCATAGAATTCGTCGAGCAGGTTCTTCCAGTCCCGCTCGCCCTGGGCAACGTTGTCCAGGTTGCCTTCCATGTTGGCGGTGAAGCTGAAGTCCATCAGGTTGGCAAAGCTTTCGTTGAGGCGATCGGTGACGATGTCGCCCATCTTCTCGGCATAGAAACGGCGGTTGTGCACCGTCACGTAGCCACGATCCTGGATGGTGGAAATGATGGCCGCGTAGGTGGAGGGTCGGCCGATGCCGCGCTTCTCCAGTTCCTTGACCAGGCTGGCTTCCGAGAAGCGGGCCGGCGGCTTGGTGAAGTGCTGGCTCGGGTCGAGCTTGACCAGGCCGAGGTCCTCGCCCTGCTTCATCTCGGGCAGGACGTCGTCGTCGCCCGGCTTGCTCTGCTGCGGCAGGACGCGGGTGTAGCCGTCGAACTTGAGGATGCGGCCGCGGGCACGCAGCTCGAAGTCACCCGCCGCGGCGGTCACCGTGGTGGACAGGTACTCGGCCGGCGGCATCTGGCAGGCCAGGAACTGGCGCCAGATCAGTTCGTACAGGCGCTCGGCGTCACGTTCCATGCCCGACAGGCTGTTGGGCTTGACGTTGACGTCGGACGGGCGGATGGCCTCGTGCGCCTCCTGGGCGCCTTCGCGGCTGCCGTAGACATTGGCCTTTTCCGGCAGGTACTGCTTGCCGAATTCGCTCTCGATATAGCCGCGGGCCATGGCGATGGCATCGCCCGACAGGTTGGTCGAGTCGGTACGCATGTAGGTGATGTAGCCGGCCTCGTAGAGACGCTGGGCCATCATCATGGTCTTCTTCACCCCGAAGCCCAGGCGATTGCTCGCCGCCTGCTGCAGGGTGGAGGTGATGAAGGGTGCCGAGGGCCGGCTACTGGTCGGCTTGTCTTCGCGCTTGGCGATGCGATAGGCGGCCTTTTCCAGCTTGGCCAGGGCGGCCTTGGCCTGGGCTTCGTTCAGCGGCTTGAAGGCTTCGCCCTTCTCGCGCACCACTTCGAAGCGCACCTGGGCCTTTTTCGGCGTGGCCAGTTCGGCATGGATCTCCCAGTATTCCTCGGGGACGAAGGCGCGGATCTCGCGTTCGCGCTCCACCACCAGCTTGACCGCGACGGACTGCACCCGACCGGCGGACAGGCCGCGGGCGATCTTCGACCACAGCAGCGGCGAGACCATGTAGCCGACCACGCGGTCGAGGAAGCGCCGCGCCTGCTGGGCGTTGACGCGATTGATGTCCAGCTCGCCGGGCTGGGAGAAGGCTTCCTGAATGGCCTTCTTGGTGATCTCGTTGAAGACCACGCGCTTGTAGCGCGAGTCGTCACCACCGATGGCTTCCCGCAGGTGCCAGGCGATGGCCTCCCCTTCGCGGTCCAAGTCGGTTGCGAGATAGACGGTGTCGGCGTCCTTGGCCAGGCGGCGCAGCTCCTCGATCACCTTTTCCTTGCCGGGCAGGATCTCGTAGTGGGCCTTCCAGCCGTGCTCGGGATCGACGCCCATGCGGGCGAACAGCTGGCGCCGGGCCTTTTCCTTGGGTGACAGCGCGGGCGCCTCGGCGGCGGTCTTGCGCGTCTTGGCGGCGGGCTCCTTGGCGGTGCCGGCGCCGCTGGTGGGAAGGTCGCGGATGTGGCCGATGCTCGACTTCACCACGTACTGGTTGCCCAGGTACTTGTTGATGGTCTTGGCCTTGGCCGGGGATTCCACGATGACCAGCGATTTACCCATGGGAGAGTCAGATTCCTGCTTGAAAGCGATGAGCGAGCGAAAGGCGAGCGCCGGAACGGCGAATGGAGGACCAGAACGTCTTCAGTCTGGTGCGCCGGGGGCGGTCGGCCAACGCGGCACCGCTATATATAGTGGCGATGTCGGCAAGGTCAAGGCTGCGGCGTGGCATCCAGACCCAAGGGATCGGCTTCGACGCTGATCAGCGCGAAGCGCGGCACCTGCTCGCCATCGACCTGGACGCTCTCGCGAAACATGCTCAGAGGCCGGGCCCAGAGTCCGTATTCGCCGTACAGCGCCTGATAGATGACCAGCTCTTCCTCGGTCTCCGAATGCCGGGCCACGCCCAGTACCCGATACTGCTGCCCCTTGTAGTGCCGGTAGAGTCCCGTCTGCAATGCCATGTTCCACCTCGAAAAAAGAAAACCGGGGCAGCCCTGGGGGCGCCCCGGTCGGATGACGCACGCTGCGGCGGATCAGCGCAGGCGTTCGAACACCGTGGTGATGCCCTGGCCGAGACCCACGCACATGGTGGCCAGGCCGAAGGTGCCGTCATTCTGTTTCATGACATTTAACAGCGTGCCTGAAATTCTGGCGCCAGAGCAACCGAAGGGGTGACCCAGGGCGATGGCACCACCATGCAGATTGACCTTTTCCTCCATCTTGTCGAGCACCTTGAGGTCCTTGAGCACCGGCAGGGCCTGGGCCGCGAAGGCTTCGTTGAGTTCGATGAAATCGATGTCGGCGATGGTCAGACCGGCGCGCTTGAGCGCCTTCTGCGAAGCCGGGACCGGACCGTAGCCCATGATCGCCGGATCGACACCGGCCACGGCCATGGCGCGGATCCTGGCCAGCGGCTGCAGGCCGAGGTCCTGGGCGCGCTGGGCCGACATGACCAGCATGCAGGAGGCGCCGTCGGTGATCTGCGAGGAGGTACCGGCGGTCACGGTACCGCCCTTGGGGTTGAAGGCCGGCTTCAGCGCCGCCAGGCCTTCGAGGGTGGTTTCCGGACGGATGGTCTCGTCATGGCTGAAGACCTTGAGGAAACCGTTCTCGTCGTGACCTTCCAGGGGAATGATCTCGTCCTTGAATTTGCCTTCCTGGGTGGCCTTCCAGGCCAGCTGGTGCGAGCGATAGCCGAACTGGTCCTGGGCCTCGCGGGTGATGCCGTGCATCTTGCCCAGCATCTCGGCGGTCAGGCCCATCATGCCGGAGGCCTTGGCGGCGTGCAGCGACAGCTGGGGATTCGGGTCGACGCCGTGCATCATGCCGACGTGGCCCATGTGCTCCACCCCGCCGACGACGAAGACGTCGCCGTTGCCGGTCTGGATCGCCTGGGCGGCGGTGTGCAGGGCGCTCATGGATGAACCGCACAGGCGGCTCACCGTCTGGGCGCCGCTGGTGTGCGGGATGCGGGTCAGCAGCGACGCCATGCGGGCGATGTTCCAGCCCTGCTCCAGGGTCTGGTTGACGCAGCCCCAGATCACGTCTTCCACCTCGGCCGGATTGACCTGGGGATTGCGGTCGAGGACCGCGTCGATCAGCCGCGCGGACAGGGTCTCGGCGCGGGTGTTGCGGTGCATGCCGCCCTTGGAACGACCCATGGGCGTGCGGGCGAAGTCGACGATGACGACGTCTCTCGGATTCAGACTCATTTCTTTACTCCAGGCTCAACCGAAGAAGCGTTGGCCAGCGGCGGCCATTTCGCGGAGTTTGGGGGTCGGGTGGTACAGCGGCCCGAGGTCGGCGTACTTGTCGGCCATGGCGACGAATTCGGCCACGCCCAGGCTGTCGATGTAGCGCAGCGCACCGCCGCGGAAGGGCGGGAAGCCGATGCCGTAGATCAGGCCCATGTCGGCCTCGGCGGCGCTCTCGACGATGCCGTCCTCCAGGCAGCGAACGGCTTCCAGGCACAGCGGCACCATCATCCGCTCGACGATCTCCTCGTCGGTGAATTCACGCTGCTCGTAGGTGACCGGTGCCAGCACCTCGGCCACGGCCGGGTCGGCGACCTTCTTCGGCTTGCCCTTCTTGTCGGTCTCGTAGACATAGAAGCCCTTGCCGTTCTTCTGGCCGAAGCGCTGGGCTTCGTAGAGGGCGTCCACCGCGGTCTTGCGGCTTTCCTTCATGCGCTCGGGGAAACCCTCGGCCATGACGTCGCGGGCGTGGTGGGCGGTGTCCATGCCGACCACGTCCATCAGGTAGGCCGGACCCATGGGCCAGCCGAACTTCTCCATCAGCCGGTCGACGCGCTGGAAATCGGCCCCCTGGGCCAGCAGCGCGGCGAAGCCGCCGAAGTACGGGAAGAGGATGCGATTGACCAGGAAGCCGGGGCAGTCGTTGACCACGATGGGGTTCTTGCCCATCTGGCGGGCATAGGCCACGGTGGTGGCGATGGCCTTCTCGCTGGTCTTCTCGCCGCGGATCACCTCGACCAGGGGCATCATGTGCACCGGGTTGAAGAAGTGCATGCCGCAGAAGTTTTCCGGACGCTTGAGCGCCTGGGCCAGCAGGCTGATGGAAATGGTGGAGGTGTTGGAGGTGAGGATGGCGTCCTCGCGCACCTCGCCTTCCACCTCGGCCAGCACGGCCTGCTTGACCTTGGGATTCTCGACCACGGCTTCGACCACCAGGTCGACGCTCTTGAAGTCGCCATAGGACAGCGTCGGGCGGATGCGATTGAGCGCCTCGGCCATCTTCGCCGGCTCCAGGCGGCCCTTCTCGACGCGCTTGTTGAGCAGCTTGCTGGCTTCGCTCAGCCCCAGCTCCAGGGCTTCGTCGCGAATGTCCTTCATCAGGATCGGGGTGCCCTTGAGCGCGGACTGGTAGGCGATGCCGCCACCCATGATGCCGGCGCCCAGCACGCTGGTCAGCTTGACCGGCGCGGCCTGCTTCTCCAACACCTTGGCCTTGCGCTTGAGCGCCTGGTCATTGAGGAACAGGCCGACCAGGCTGTCGGAGACCGAGGTCTGGGCCATCTTGGCGAAACCGGCGCCTTCGACTTCCAGTGCCTTGTCGCGGCCGTAGTTGGCGGACTTCTGGATGGCCTTGATGGCTTCCAGCGGTGCTGGATAGTGCGGACCGGCTTGGCTGGCGACGAAGCCCTTGGCCGATTCGAAGGCCATCATGGCTTCGATGGCATTGAGCTGCAGCTTTTCCAGCTTGGGCTTGCGCTTGGCGCGATAGTCCAGCTCGCCGGCGGCGGCGCGGCGGACCAGGTCCAGGGCGGCGTCGAACAGGTGCTCGGGGGCGACCACGGCATCGGCCACGCCGACCTTGAGAGCGGTGGCGGCGTCGTTTTCCTTGCCGGACGCGATCCACTCGATGGCGTTGTCGCTGCCGATCAGGCGCGGCAGGCGGACGGTACCACCCCAGCCCGGATAGATGCCCAGCTTGACTTCCGGCAGGCCGATGCGCGCTGCGGTACTCAGCACCCGGTAGTCGGCGGCCAGGGTCATCTCGCAGCCGCCACCCAGGGCGATGCCGCCCACGGCGGCCACGGTGGGCACCGGCAGGTCTTCGAAATCGTTGAAGATGCGGTTGATCTCGGCGATGCCGGCCTGCAGCTCTTCGGTCGGCCGACCGAACATCTCGACGAATTCGGTGATGTCGGCGCCGACGATGAAGACGTCCTTGCCGCTGGTGACGATGACGCCGCGCAGGCCGGCGTGGGCTTTCAGGGCATCCACGGCCTGGCGGAATTCGCGCAGGGTGATGGCGCTGAACTTGTTGACCGATTCGCCTTGGAGGTCGAAGCGAAGTTCGGCGATGCCGTCCTCCACGTCGCGCACCGAAAGGGCTTTGCCTTCGAAAATCATCAGCGGGTCTCCCTTGAGTCCTGGTCGCGAAGCGGGCGGCGGCTTGGGTGGAAGCCGAGAATCGCCAGCCCCGATATTGTTCTGTGGAGGGCACCGGCCGGGCCGGGGCGAAAATTCATACAACCGTTTGAACGGCTCGCACAACCTTCTGGCAAAAGCGGGCGCTTGTCAATTGGGACGCACGGGGAAAGCGTGAGCGGGGGTTCGCGTGGCGGGCGCTTGAGCTTGGCGCGCTTCTGTGCAAGATAGCCGTGGAGCTATCCCCGACTCCTGGAGTCGAAACTACAAGTGGGCTAGAGCCTGCGAATCGAGCGCCAGCCACGGTACGGTCTGGCGCCCCATCATGAAGGAGAGATGTGTATGGCCTACCAACACATATTGGTTGCCGTCGACCTGACCGAAGATTGCCAGCCGGTGATCCGCCGTGCGGTTGCCCTGGGTCAGTGCTGTGGCAGCAAGGTGTCGCTGGTGCACGTGGTCGAGCCCATGGCCATGGCCTTTGGCGGTGACGTGCCCATGGACCTGTCGTCGCTGCAGCAGCAGCAGATCGAGCAGGCCCGCGAGCGACTGGACGGTTTCACCACCCAGTATGCGGAGCTGGCCGGCAATTGCGTGCTGGCCTATGGGCAGCCGCGCCAGGAAATCCACCGCATGGCCAAGGAACAGGGCTGCGACCTGATCGTGGTCGGCAGCCACGGTCGTCACGGCCTGGCGCTGCTGCTGGGCTCGACGTCCAACGACCTGCTGCACGGCGCGCCCTGCGATACCCTGGCGGTAGCCTTGAAGAAAGATAAGGCCTGATCCCGCGGCCGGGCTGGATTATTCCAGTTCGGCCCAGCGTTCGATGAGGCGATCCAGTTCGGCCTGCAGCGCATCCATTCGGGCGAGCTTGGCCTGGGTGACCTCGTTCGGCAGCTGGTAGAAGCCCGGATCGGCAATCGCGGTCTGCAGGGCCTCCAATTCGATCTCCGCGGTTTCGATGGCGCCTGGCAGGGCGTCCAGCTCACGCTGTTCCTTGTAGCTGAGCTTGCGCTTGGCCGGCGCGGCGGCAGCGGCCACGGGTGCCGCAGCGGGCACGGGTTCGGCCTTGGCCGGCGCCGGCTTGCTGTCCTCCCGGGTCTGCACGCCGAGCAGACGCGGCGAGCCGCCCTGGCGCAGCCAGTCCTGGTAGCCACCGACGTATTCGCGGACCCGCCCTTCCCCCTCGAACACCAGGGTGCTGGTCACCACGTTGTCGAGGAAGGCCCGGTCGTGGCTGACCATCAGCACGGTGCCCTCGAAACTCAGCAGCACCTCCTCCAGCAGCTCCAGGGTCTCGACGTCGAGGTCGTTGGTGGGTTCGTCCAGCACCAGCAGGTTGGCCGGCTTGCTGAACAGCTTGGCCAGCAGCAGGCGCGCGCGTTCGCCACCGGACAGCGCCTTGACCGGCGTGCGGGCACGCTGGGGGCTGAACAGGAAGTCGCCCAGGTAGCTCAGCACATGCCGATCCTGGCCGTTGATGGTGATGAATTCGCGACCCTCGGCGAGGTTGTCGATCACCGTCTTTTCCGGTTCCAGTTGCAGGCGCAGCTGGTCGAAATAGGCGATCTCCAGCTTGGTGCCGTACTGGATCTTGCCGGCGGTGGGCTGGAGGTCACCCAGCAGCAGCTTGAGCAGGGTGGTCTTGCCCGAGCCGTTGGGGCCGAGCAGGCCGATGCGATCGCCGCGCTGGATCAGCAGGGTCAGGTCGCGGATTAGCGGCTCGCCGCCGGGATGGGCATAGCTCATGTGCTCGGCGAGGATGACCTGCTTGCCGGACTTGTCGGCGGTTTCCAGCAGCAGATTCGCCTTGCCCTGACGCTCACGGCGCTCGCTGCGCTCGTTGCGCATGGCCTTGAGCGCACGGACCCGACCTTCGTTGCGGGTACGGCGGGCCTTGATGCCCTGGCGGATCCAGACTTCTTCCTGGGCCAGGCGCTTGTCGAACAGGGCATTGGCGGTCTCTTCGGCCGCCAGTTGCTGCTCCTTGTGCACCAGGAAGCTGGCGTAGTCGCCCTGCCAGTCGATCAGGTTGCCGCGATCCAGTTCGAGGATGCGGGTGGCCAGGGCCTGGAGGAAGGCACGGTCGTGGGTGATGAACAGCACGGCGCCCGGATAGCCGCGCAGGGCGTCTTCCAGCCAGGCGATGGCGCCGATGTCCAAGTGGTTGGTGGGTTCGTCGAGCAGCAGCAGATCCGGCTCGGCCACCAGCGCCTGGGCCAGCAGCACGCGCCGCCGCCAGCCGCCGGACAGTTCGGCGAGGGTCTTTTCCGCCGGCAGCTGCAGCCGGCTCAGGGTGCTTTCCACCAGTTGCTGCAGGCGCCAGCCGTCACGGGCCTCCAGCTCCTGCTGGACGTGCATGAGCCGCTCCATATCCAGTTCGCCGCTGGTGTCCTGGGTCAGGTGATGGTACTCGGCGAGCAATTCGCCGACGCCGGCCAGGCCCGCGGCCACCACGTCGAACACCGAGCGGTCGTCGGCGCGCGGCAATTCCTGCGGCAGTTCGCCGATCTTCAGCGCCGGGGCGCGCCAGACCTCGCCGTCATCGGCCTGCTGCTCGCCCTTGACGATGCGCAGGAGGCTGGATTTGCCGGTGCCGTTGCGGCCGATGATGCATACCCGCTCGCCCCGCTCGATCTGCCAGGACACCCCGTCCAGCAAGGGGGTGACGCCAAAGGCCAGGGATACGTTGGTGAACTTGAGCAGCGCCATGGGTTTCTCCGCGAAAAAGGCCAGCCAGTCTAGCAGAGACGCCCACCCCGGCGCCGGTCGACACGAGCCGGCGAAACGCCCGGACCGCCCGACGGCAGGCCATGGCCGACGCTTTCGCCGCCTGGCGCCGGCACGTAAGCTAGACTGCCCCGTGACGGTCGGCCGCTTGCCTTGCGCAGTGCGCGCCGCCCCCTCCGCATCCAGCTTTTACGGAATTCCCATGCGCGGTCGCCTGTTCGTCATCCTGCCCCTGCTCCTCGCTCCCCTGATCGGCTCCACCACCTCGCAAGCCGCTCCCCTGGAGCAGCAGCGGCAACTCTACGACCAGGCCAAGGCGGCGCTGGACCGCGGCGATGCCAGTGTCTACCTGGCCAATCGCGGTGAATTGCGCACCTATCCGCTGGAGCCTTACCTGGCCTATGACGAGCTGATCAAGCGCGTTCCCGGGGCCAGCGATGCCGAGATCGAGACCTTTCTCGCCGAGCACGGCGATCTGCCGCAGTCCAACTGGCTGCGCCTGCGCTGGCTGCGCAGCCTGGCCGATCGCGGCGACTGGAATCGCTTCGAGAAATACTATTCGCCGGACTTCAACTTCACCGAGCTGGACTGCCTGCACGGCCAGTACCTGATCGCCCAGGGCAATGCCAGCGAGGGCTTCAAACTGGCGGAGAAATACTGGCTGGTGGGCAAGGCCCAGCCGACCACCTGCGACGGCCTGTTCCAGGCCTGGGCGGCGCGCGGGCAACTCACCGAGGAGCGCGTCTGGGAGCGTGCCAAGCTGGCCGCCGACAAGGGCGAGTACGGCCTGGTGCGCACCCTGTCCGCCCAGTTGCCGACGCTGTCCGGCCAGGCCCAGCGGCTGATCGACGTGGCCCAGAAGCCGCAGCAGATCGCCAATGTCCAGGCCTTCGCCCCGGCCAGCGAGAGTCTCGCCGACGTGGTCGGCCTGGGCCTGCGCAAGCTGGCGCGCCAGGACCCGGAACAAGCCATGAGCCTGCTCGAACTCTATAGCCAGCGCATGCCCTTCACCCGCGACGAAAAGGTCGCCATCGCCCGCCAGATCGGCCTGACCCTGGCGAAGAATTTCGATCCCCGCGCCCTGCCGCTGATGGAGCGCTATGACCCCGAGCTGCGGGACGACGACGTCAGCGAATGGCGCGCCCGCCTGCTGCTGCGCCTGGGTCGCTGGAGCGATGCCCATGCGCTGATCGAGCGCTTTCCACCGAGCCTGGCCAAGGCCAATCGCTGGGAATACTGGCGCGCCCGCACCCTGGAGCTGATGCAGCCGCAGAGTCCGGCGGTGCTCCGGGAATACGCCGAGGTCAGTCGCGAGCGCGACTACTATGGCTTCCTTGCCGCCGACCGCAGCAAGGCGCCCTATCAGCTCAACAACAAGCCGCTGATGCTCAGCGACGCCCTCAAGCGCAAGGTGCGCAACACCCCCGGCGTACAGCGGGCCCTGGAATTCATCGCCCGTGGCGAGCCGATCAATGCTCGCCGCGAGTGGTTCTATGTCAGCCGTCACTTCAACCGTGACGAACTGGTGGCCCAGGCCCGCATGGCCTACGACATGCAGTGGTACTTCCCGGCGATTCGCACCATCAGCCTGGCCAAGTACTGGGACGACCTGGACATCCGCTTCCCCATCGCCTATCGCGAAAGCTTCGTGCGCGAGGCCCAGACCCGCGGTCTGCACAGCAGCTGGGTGTTCGCCATCACCCGCCAGGAGAGCGGCTTCATGGCCGATGCGCGCTCCGGGGTGGGTGCCATGGGGTTGATGCAGCTGATGCCGGCCACCGCCAGCCATACCGCCAGCAAGTTCGCCATTCCCCTGGCCTCGCCGCAACAGGCGCTGACCCCGGAGAAGAACATCCAGCTGGGCACCGCCTATCTGTCCATGGTCCATGCCCAGTTCAACGGCAACCGGGTGCTGGCCTCGGCGGCCTACAACGCCGGTCCCGGCCGGGTGAAGCGCTGGCTGACGGGCGCTCGCCACCTGGCCTTCGATGTCTGGGTGGAGACCATTCCCTTCGACGAGACGCGCCAGTACGTGCAGAACGTGCTGGCCTATGCGGTGATCTACGGGCAGAAGCTCAATTCGCCGCAACCCCTGGTGGACTGGAACGAGCGCTTCTTCGACGAGACCTGAGTGCTCGCCGACCCATCCTGACACCACCGCAGCGGACCCGCACGCCGGGTCGCGTCCGCTGCCTAACCCCTTCCCAGAGCCGTCGCGCCACGCCGCAGCTGCATCCTGCCAGGCCCGCGGCCTCGTGGCGGCTGCGCAAAACAGCGCCACCCCCTATACTGCAGCCCCTTTTTTTCCGCTATTGAACCGGAGAAACCCATGCTCAAGCGTTCGCTGGCCCTGGCAGCAGGCCTGGCCCTGTCCCTGACTTCCCTGCTCTCCCACGCCGCCGACGAACTGCGCGTCTCGGCCATTCCCGACGAGGCGCCCACCGAGCTGATCCGCAAGTTCAAGCCGCTGGGTGAATACTTGGAGCAGCGTCTGGGCATGCCGGTGAAATTCGTCCCGGTGTCCGACTATGCCGGCGTGGTGGAAGCCATGGCCTCGGATCGCCTGGACCTGGCCTGGTTCGGCGGCTTCACCTTCGTCCAGGCGCAGCGCAAGGCGCCGATGACCCCCCTGGTGCAGCGCGCAGAAGATCAGCAGTTCACCAGCAAGTTCATCACCGCCGACCCGGCCGTGAAGACCCTGCAGGACCTCAAGGGCAAGACCTTCGCCTTCGGTTCGGTCTCTTCCACCTCGGGCAGCCTGATGCCGCGCTACTTCATGCAGCAGGACGGCATCGTTCCCGAGCAGTTCTTCTCGCGGGTGGCCTATTCCGGCGCCCATGACGCCACCGTCGCCTGGGTCGCCGCGGGCAAGGCCGATGCCGGCGTGCTCAACGCCTCGGTGTGGAAGAAGCTGGTCGACGCCGGCAAGGTCGACACCAGCAAGGTCCGGGTCATCTCCACCACCCCGGCCTACTACGACTACAACTGGACGGTGCGCGGCAATCTGGATCCGCAACTGGCGGCCAAGATCAAGCAGGCCTTCCTCGACCTGGATCCGGCCAAGCCAGCCGACAAGGCGATCCTCGACCTGCAGGCGGCCAGCCGCTTCGTGCCGACCTCGCCGGACAACTACAAGAGCATCGAGGCTTCCGCCCTGGCGGCCGGCCTGCTCAAGTGAGTCTCGCCCTCAGGGGCGTGACGCTGGTACACGCCGACGGGTCGCCCGCCCTGGCCGATCTCGACCTCAACCTGCAACAGGGTGAGCAGGTCGCGCTGATCGGTCCGTCCGGGGCGGGCAAGACCAGCCTGCTGCGCCTGCTGGCCACCGGGCTGCGGCCGCTCGCGGGTGAGCTGGAGCTGCTCGGCCAGCAGCCCTGGAGCCTGGGCAACCGGGCGCGGCGTCAGTTGCGCGCCCGTATCGGCCTGATCCACCAGGCGCCGCCCTTGCCGGCGCGCCAGCGCGTCATCACTGCGGTGCTGGCCGGACGTCTCGGCCAGTGGTCGCTGGCGCGCAGCCTGGTCAGCCTGGTGCATCCGCTGGATCGCGCCGGCGCCGCGGCGGCCCTGGCGCCGCTGGATCTCGCCGATCGCCTCTACTCCTCCTGCGATCAGCTGTCCGGTGGCCAGTTGCAGCGCATCGGCATCGCCCGGGCGCTCTACCAGCAGCCGCAGCTGCTGCTCGCCGACGAACCCGTGTCGGCCATGGACCCGGTGCTGGCCGCCCATACCCTGGAGGTGCTGAGCGACGCCGCGGCGCGCCAGGGCACCACCCTGGTCACCAGCCTGCACAACGTCGAACTGGCGTTGCAGCGCTTTCCGCGCATCCTCGGTCTGCGGGCCGGGCGGCTGCTGTGGGACAAGCCCGCCAGCGCGGTCACCCCGACCGACCTCGCCGACCTTTATGCCAATGAAGGCCTGAGCACCACCCTCAAGCCTGCCGCCCCGGCCCCAGCCGAGACACCGCTCGACCTGCCGCGATGCTGACCTCGCCCCGCCAGGACCCGGCCGCCCGGTCCCGACTGCTGCTCACCCTGCTGGCCCTGCTGCTGGCCTGGCCGACGCTGCGCCTGGCGGAATTCGATCTGCTGGGTCTCTTCACCGGCGACAACGCCCGCACCATGGGCAACTTTCTCGCCGGCTTCTGGCCGCCCGCCCATGACGCCGACTTTCTCGCCGTGCTCGGGCGCGCCACCCTGGAAACCCTGGCCATCGCCACCCTGGGCATGGCCCTGGCGGCGCTGATCGCCCTGCCCGCCGCCCTGCTCGCCACCCGTGTCCTGTCGATCTCCGCCCTGCCCCGCGGCGGACGTCCAGGCCGCCTGCCGCGCCTGCTCCGCGGACTGGTGCGCGGGGTGCTGATCGTCCTGCGCAGCGTGCCGGAGATCGTCTGGGCGCTGCTGTTCGTCCGCGCCGTAGGCCTGGGTCCCACCGCCGGGGTGCTGGCCATCGCCATCACCTACGGCGGCATGCTGGGCAAGGTCTATGCGGAAATCTTCGAATCGGTCGATCCCCGCCCGGCGCGGGCCCTGCTGCTACAGGGCGCCAGTCGCCTGCAGGCCTTCGTCTATGGCGTGCTGCCCAACGCCGCGGGCGAGATGATTTCCTACAGCGTCTATCGCTGGGAGTGCGCCGTTCGCGCCTCGGTGGTGATGGGCTTCGTCGGCGCCGGCGGGCTCGGCCAGCAGGTCGATCTGTCGCTGCGCATGTTCGCCGGTGGCGAGGTGGCCAGCCTGCTGCTGACCTTCCTGGTGCTGGTGCTCCTGGCCGATGTGCTCAGTCGCCTGCTGCGCCAGGTGGAGCGTGGTCAGGGCCGGGGCCGGGGCGCTCTGACGGTGCTGGCCATGGGCGCCGCCCTGGTGGCGTCCGCCAGCTACCTGGGCACCGCCTTCGGCGAATTGCTGAGCGCTCGCGCCCTGGCGCAGATGGGCAGCTTCCTGGCTGACTTTCTCCAGCCGGACTTTTCCCTCGCCCAGCTGTCGGCCGTGGCCCATGGCGCCTTAGAAACCCTGGCCATGTCGGCCCTGGGTACCCTGCTCGCCGGGCTGCTCGGCATCCTGCTAGCGCTGCCGGCGGCCGGTCGCCTTGGCCTGGGCGCCCTGGCGCTGGCACGGCTGCTGCTCAATGCCCTGCGCGCCGTGCCAGAACTGGTCTGGGCGGCGCTGATGGTGCTGGCCGCCGGCCTGGGACCCAACGCCGGCACCCTGGCGCTGGCCCTGCACACCGCCGGGGTGCTCGGTCGGCTGTTCGCCGAAGCCCTGGAAAACACCCCCAAGGCGCCGGCCGAAGCCATTCGCCTGGCCGGCGGTGGCGCGCTGGCGGCCTTTCTCTACGGCACCCTGCCGGCGGTCTGGCCGCAGTTGCTGGCCTATCTGCTCTATCGCTGGGAAAACAATATCCGCATGGCCAGCATCCTCGGCTTCGTCGGCGCCGGTGGCCTGGGGCAGCAGCTGTACTTCAGCCTGAGCCTGTTCCAGCAGGCCCAGGCCGCCACAGTGATCCTCGGCATGCTGGTGCTGGTGCTGGGCGTGGATCTGCTGAGCAATTGGGCCCGGCAGCGCTGGGTCGTCCGTTAACGAATCTCCGGCAGCAGCAGCGCTGGCAATTGCGCGAGAAAAGCGGCTTCATCGTCGAGCTGGCGCAGATCCAGCCAGAGCGCATCGGCGTCGATGCGCCCCACCACCGGGATGGGTAGCTGGCGCAGGCCTTCTTCCAGTTGCCGCAAGGCGCGCCCACGCAGGCGCTTGCTGACCTGGGGGCGACAGCACAGCGCTGCCCCAGGCAGGCGGGCCACCGGCTGGGCGCCACTGCCGATCATGCCCAGCGCCGGCTCCACGCTGACCGCATAGGTCGTGCCCAGCACGGCGGCGAAGGCCGGCAGCAGCCGCTCGGCCTGGGTGGTGATGGCCTCGGCCGGGCGCGACAGCAGGCGCAGGCTGGGCAACCGCTCGGCCAGTCGATCCGGATCGCGATAGAGCGCCAGGGTCGCCTCCAGGGCGGCCAGGGTCAGCTTGTCGACCCGCAACGCCCGCTTGAGCGGATTCTTCTTGATGCGCTCGATGAGGTCGCGGCGACCGACGATGAGGCCGCACTGGGGGCCGCCGAGCAGCTTGTCGCCACTGAAGGTCACCAGGTCGGCGCCGTCGCGCAGGGCCTGCTGCACCGTGGGTTCGGCGGGCAGTCCCCAACGGGTCAGGTCCACCAGGGTGCCGCTGCCCAGGTCTTCCAGCAGCGGCACGTTATGGGCGCGGGCGATGGCGGCCAGCTCCGCCGTAGCCACGCTGGCGGTAAAGCCCTGGACGCTGTAGTTGCTGGTGTGCACCCGCATCAGCAGCGCGGTGCGCGGGCCGATGGCGGCTTCGTAATCGCGGGCATGGGTACGGTTGGTGGTGCCCACCTCCACCAGCTTGACCCCGGCGCGGACCATGATGTCGGGGATGCGGAAGGCGCCACCGATCTCGATCAGCTCGCCGCGGGACAGCACCCCTTCCTTGCGTGCGCCTATGGCATGCAGGGCCAGCAGGACCGCCGCGGCGTTGTTGTTGACCACCGTCACCGCCTCGGCGCCGGTGAGTTCGCGCACCAGGTCGGCGACCAGGTCGTCGCGATCGCCGCGTTTGCCAGTGGCCAGGTCGAATTCCAGATTCATCGGCTGACGCGCGGCCTCGGCTACCGCGGCGATGGCCTCTTCCGCCAACAGCGCCCGCCCCAGGTTGGTGTGCAGCACCGTGCCGGTGAGGTTGAACACCCGCCGCACCCGCGGCTGGCTGTGCAACGCCAGGCGCTCGCCCAGGCGCCCGGCCAGCACGCCCTCCTCCACCTCCACCGCGGTCAGGGTGCCGGCCCTCAGGGCCTCGCGCAGATCGTCCAGCAGCAAGCGATAGCCGCCAAGGACCTGCTCGCGACCGTGGCGTTCCTCCAGCGGACGCGAAGCGGGATGGCGCAGCAGGCGGTCGATGGACGGCAGGCGGATGGCGGTCATGGGAGCCTCTTGGGTCGAGTCGACCCCCAGTGTAGCCCGAACCCGCGGCGGGTCGACCAGGGGCGCCGGACTGCCGCAGGCTCGTCCCGCCCTGGGAGAGAGCGGCCCGAACCCGGACCCGGGGCGTCCGGAAATGACCCCCGGGTTCCCGGTTTGCTGCGTGCCAGAGCCCGTCCTAGGATGGTTTTGCGGGCTCTTCCCAGCCACCTGCCGCGGTCCTGGCGTGGAGGGCCCTGGCCACCACGTCCACCTCACGACAATAACAAAGGTGCCGTCATGTCCAAGAAATCCTCCCTCTGGGCCAGCGATGGCCTACTCGACAACAGCGACATCGTCAGCCTCGGCAACTTCACCTACCTGCACACGCTGAAGAGCGCCGCGGCCACGCCGCTGGCGCAGACCCACACGGCCAGCACCCCCACCGTCAGCGAATTCCTCAACGGCGCCATCAGCGAGTACGTACTGGGTGGCACGCCCGACGGCATGCGGCCGTTCCTGGTCGATGGCCATCAGCTGACGCTGCACAACTCGCTCAACGGCGCCACGGCCCACACCTGGATCACCGCCGAGAACCAGGTGCTCATCACCTATGCCGGCACCACCAGAGGCGAGAATCTGCTGATCGATCCCCTCTCTACCGCCGGTGGCCTGCTGAGCGATCTGCAGATCCTCGGCCAGCAGGTCTCCAGCGCCCAGCGGCAGTCGCTGGACTTCGCCCACCAGGTGATCGAGGCGGCGGCCAAGCAGGGTTATGGCACCCAGGACATCTTCGTCACCGGCCACTCCCTGGGTGGCATCTCGGCGGCCTACGTCGCCCAGCAGACCGGTCTCGGCGGCATCAGCTTCGAGGCCTCGGGCATTCCCCGCGATGCTCAGGCCGTGGGCCATGGGGGCAATTTCGTCAATGTGGTCACCCTCGGCGATCCGGTGGCCAACTACAGCTCCGACATCCGCGGCGAACAGCCCTTCGCGCCCAGCTTCGTCAGCCAGGCCGAGGGTGGCGGCAGCCTGCCGCACTATGGCTCGCTGTTCCTGATCGGTGCCCAGGCCGACCAGCACGACCTGACCCAGGCGGCGGCCAAGGTCGGCCACCTGTTCAACGGCGACAACGGTGGCCAGGTCAATCCGCTAGGGGCGGCCCTGCATCCGCTCAGCGTGGCCGCCGGAATCGCCGAAGCGGCGCGCCTGATCGCCGAATTCCATCTGCCGGCCGCCGAATACACCAACCTCGGGGTGACCCCTACCGGTGGTTTTCTGGACACCCTGCCGGCGCAGATCGGCACGGCCCATGGCCCGGTGCTGATGGTCGGCAACTACAGCGTGGCGGAATTGCAGGCCTTCGCCGAGACCCACGCCACCTTCGGCTAGCCGGCTCGCGGCGGCCTTGTTTCGCCGCCGCGAGAGAACTCCCTCCTGCCGTTCGGGTCTGCCCTCCTATCGTCCGGGACCCCGTGGGTCCCGCCCGCCTTTAGCCCAGGAGAACCCCATGACCGCAGACGGTCCCCAGCGCATGACCGATGAAGAAGCCCAGGAATTCGCCACCGAGGTGTTCAACCTCGCGCGCACCGGCAATGCCGAGGTGCTGGCCCTGGTGTTGGAAAAGGGGCTGACGCCCAATCTGCGCAATCACAAGGGCGACAGCCTGCTGATGCTGGCCAGCTACCACGGTCACCTGGAGGCCAGTCGTGTCCTGCTGGAGCACCGGGCCGATCCGAACCTCGCCAACGACATGGGCCAGTCGCCCCTGGCCGGGGCGGCCTTCAAGAACAACCTGCCGATGGCCGAACTGCTGGTGGAGCACGGCGCCGCCGTGGAGGGCGCCATGCCCGACGGCAAGACCGCACTGATGATGGCGGCCATGTTCAATCACGTGCAGATGGTGGAATTGCTGGTCGCCCGCGGCGCCGACCCCAAGGCCCGGGACGCCGCCGGCAACACGGCGCTGAGCGTGGCCCGCGCCATGGGCGCCCAGGACACCCCTGCCGTGCTGGAGCGACTGGGCGGCGTCTGATCAGCGCTTCTGGTAGCGATAGAACAGATTGGGTTCGCTGACCACATAGAGGTTGCCGGCGGTATCCAGGGTGACGCCCTCGGGCTGGCGGATCCGCCGTGACAGGCCGCCGAAGGGCGCCACCAGGGAACGGGTATCCAGGGTATGGCCCTGGTCATCGAGCTCGATCAGCACCCGCGACTCGTCGCTGAGCAGCAGCAGGTGGCCGGTGCGGCGATCGACATGGACCGCGGACAGGTCGCCGGTGCTGGGCGCCTGGTCCAGCCAGGCCTGGCGATCGATGATGCGCAGGGCGAAGTCGCCGTCGAAGCTCCTGAGCAGGCCCCGGATTTCATAGAGCTTGCGCGGCGAGTGCTCCTTGACCACGAACAGGCGATCGCGGGCGGCGTCGTAGTCCAGGCCTTCGAAGCCCTGGTTGGCGCGGGGGAAGAGATCCAGGGTCAGGCTGCGATAGTCCTTGCGCCGGAGCACGTCGTCGCCTTCGGGGATGCCTACCAGGGTCAGGGCGTTGGCGCCCTCTTCCGCCAGTAGCAGGCGGTCGTTGCCCAGATAGGTCACGCCTTCGACGTCGTCGAAGCCTTCCAGGCGATGGCGTTGCAGCAGCTCGCCGTCACGGCTCAGGGCCAGCAACTCCGGCGGATTGTTGACCACCGCCCAGAGCCGATCCCGCTCCGGGTCATAGCTGAGGTCGGACAGATTCTCGGTGACCCCGGCCACCGGCTTGGCTTCCACCGCCACCCGGTAGCGACCCAGTTCCAGGGAGGTTCGGGGTTCGCTCTGCCACTGCTGGCCGAGCCAGAACAGCAACTGGCTGTCCAGATGGCTGCTGCGCAGGCCCTGGGTCACCCCCAGTGCCAGCAGCAGGGCCAGGGCCAGCAGCCAGCCGGTCCGTCCGATCCTGATCCGTCGTACCCACGCCGTCATCGCCTTGCCCCGTCATTGTTGTACGGGGCGGAGTATCCGGGGCTGTCTTTATGGTTGTGTGACAGTGCTAGCGCCGGGGCTGAACGGGGTTACCCTCCCAGCGCGAGCGACCCGGCAGGGTTTCGCCCTTCATCACCAGCGACAGCGGACCCAGTTCCACGTCGTCGCCGACGCGGGCGCCATAGAGCACCACGCTGCGCGGCCCCAGGTTGACCCCGGCCCCCAGCTCGACTTCGCCGACCTTCATCACCCGGTCTTCGAACAGGTGGGTCTGGGGCCCGGCCAGGGCGTTGAGTTCGCTGTGGTCACCGAGGCGCACGCAGTCGAATTCGGTGAGGTCGGTGGTATCCAGGTAGGTGCCGCGACCCAGGCGGGCGCCGAGCAGGCGCAGCGCCAGCGGCAGCCAGGGCGTGCCGCGCAGGGTGCCGAGCAGATTGGGCACCGCCAGGGTTTCGTAGAGGCTGGTGATGGCTTCGCTGCGCCAGACGAAAAAGGTCCACATGGGCGCCGAACGCGGACGATAACGGCCTACCACCAGCCACTTGAGCCCCAGCACGACCAGGAAGCTGGCCAGGGCGAAGGCGCTGCCGGCCAGCAGGGTCTCGCCGAGCAGCTGCAGCCAGGCGCCCTGCTGCCACAGCGGCACCAGGGCCTCGGCGATGGCGCAGCCGGCGGCCACGGTGAAGCCGGTGGGCAGCACGATGCGCAGGGCCTCGATCAGGCCACGCGCCACCCGGCGCCAGGGGGCCGGGCGGAAGGTCAGGCTTTCCGGGTAGCCGGTGAGGGTTTCCCGCGCCGGCAGCCGGACCGCCGGCGAGCCGAGCCAGGTTTCGCCCTGGCGCAGGGGCACACCCTCGTCGAGTCGACCCAGGACACCGATCAGGGCGTCTTCCGGGATATGGCAGCCGTCGGCGACATAGGCGCCGTTGCCGACGAAACTGCGCCGGGCGATGGAGGTGCGTCTGAGGGTCATCCAGCCCTGGGCGACCTGTTCGTCACCGAGCATCACGGCATCGGCGATAAAGGTCTCGGCGCCCAGTTCCAGCAGCGAGGAGACCGGACCCTGGGCGGTGGATATCTCGGCATCGCGACCGACCCGGGCACCCAGCAGGCGATACCAGAGCGCCGAATAGACGGTGGCATAGAGGCCTTGCAAGCTTTGCAGCGCCGACTCCTGGATCAGGTTGGCCAGCCACTTGCGCCAGTAGAAGAGGCTGTCGATCGACCACTGGCCTTCTTCCAGCCGCGGCAGGATCAGCCGCCGCGCCAGGGCGCAGCCGAGCAGGGTCAGGGCGACGCTGACCACGCCCAGCGGCAGGGCCAGTACGCCGTATTGCAGGGCATCGAGCAGCAGCGAAGAGGTGTGCCACCAGGGTAGTCCACCAAAGCTTTCCAGTTCGTCGATCAGCAGCGCCAGGGGAAACAGCGGCATGAAGAACAGCACCGAGACCACCAGGCCGCTGAGGGCATAGAGACCTTTCAGCACGGCACGCTGAACACCGGACACCGGGGCCGGCGGCAGCATGCGGGCACCGGCGGCACCCTGATCGCGGGCCGGCGCGCCGCCCCAGTGGCGGCCGGCCGGGATGCGCTGACCGCTGCGCAGGGCAGATTGGGCCTGCAGGCGGGCACCGTCACCGAGGGCGGTGTCGCCTTCGAGGATGGCATAGGAGCCGACCTGGGCTTCGCGCCCCAGGGTCACGGCGCCGAGCAGCAATTCGCCGCGCAGCACCCGGGCATTTTCGAAATTGACGCCGTTGCCCAGGCTGGCGCCCTGCCCCAGGGTCAGCAACTCGGGGACGCGCAGGGTCAGGGTGCCGACGAAGGCTTCGGCGCCGACGCGTGCGCCAAGCAGGCGCAGCCAACCCCGCGCCAGGGGCGAGCCGCTGAGCAGGTAGGCCGGCGCCAGAGCGAGAAAGCGCTCACCCAGCCACCAGCGGTAGTAGGTCAGACCCCAGAGCGGATAGCGACCGGGCTGCAGGCGGCCGGTGAGGCGCTTGCCCACCACGGCCACGGCGAATTCCAGGCCGATGGCCAGGACGAACAGACTGAGGGCGGTCAGCATCGCCAGGGGCAGCGCGGTACCGGAATGGATCAGCAGCGGGAAAGCCAGGAAGGGCGCCAGCCAGCGGCCCAGGCGCAGGGTCAGCAGCGGCGGCAGGGCTACCGCCTGGGCCAGGCCACAGCGCCAGCGCCGCCAGCGGCTGGGTGGCGCCCAGGCCTCGGTGGCCGTCGTTGCGCCCGCTTCGGCGGCGTCGGCCTCCAGGGCCTCGGCGATGGCGCCCAGGGTGCGGCCGGCATAGACCGCCTTGACCGTGGCGCTGGCATAGCGCGGATCCTGGCGCAGGCGCGAGACCAGCCGGGCGGCGAACAGCGAGTGCCCGCCCAGGTCGTCGAAGAAATCCATCTCGGCGTGCAGCGGCTGACCGGGGAAGAGTTCGGCGGTGGCCGCCAGCAGCGCACCCAGGGCGCCGCTGGCCGGAGCGACCGGCGCCACCGCAGCGATGGCCAGGGGCCGGGCCCGCAGTTGCTTGCGATCGATCTTGCCGGAATTCAGCCGTGGCATCTCGCCGAGCCATTCGAAGCGGCTGGGCACCATGTACAGCGGCAGGCAGCCGGCCAGCTCGGTGCGCAGCAGGTCGCTGCGTGGCAGCGGGCCGCCATCGCCGACCAGGAAGGCCACCAGTTGCTCCACGCCGGCCTCTTCGCGCAGCACCACGGCCACGGTCCCGACCCCGGGTTGCCGGGCCAGGGTGGCTTCGATCTCGCCCAGCTCGACGCGATAGCCACGGATCTTCACCTGGTCATCGACCCGGCCCAGGCAGTGCACCTGGCCGTGTTCGTCGACCCGCGCCAGGTCACCGGTGCGATAGAGCTTGAGGTCGTGGCTGCCGGTGCTCCAGGGATTGGGCAGGAATTTCTCGGCGGTCAGCTCCGGGCGGCCCAGGTAGCCATCGGCCACACCGGGACCGGTGATGCAGAGTTCGCCCACCTGGTCGCGCGGCAGCAGCGCCAGTGGCTGGCTGGCATCGGCAGGCACCACCAGCAGGCTGTAGTTGGGCAGCGGCCGGCCGATGGTCACCGGCTCGCCCGGTTGCAGCTGCGCCAGACTCGCCGAGACGGTGGCCTCGCTGGGGCCATAGGTGTTGAACAGCCGCCGCTGCGGCCGGCTCCAGCGCGCCACCAGGGGCTCGGGGCACATCTCGCCGCCCAGGTTGATCAGGCGCAGGCTGGGGACGTCTTCCGGCAGCAGCGCCAGCAGGGTCGGCACCACGTGCAGCACGCTGATGCGATTGGCGCTCAGGGCGCGGGCCAGGGCCTCGGGATCGGCGGTGATCTCGCGCGGGGCCAGCCAGAGGGTGGCGCCCACCAGGTAGCTGATCCAGATTTCTTCGAAGGACATGTCGAAGGCCACCGAGAAACCCTGGTAGACCCGATCGCCGGCTTCGATACCGAGCAGCGAATTCTCGCTGCGCAGGAAGTGGCAGATGCTGTCCTGGCGGATGCCGATGCCCTTGGGCTTGCCGGTGGAGCCGGAGGTGTAGATCAGGTAGGCCAGATTGTCCGGAGAGACCAGGCCGCGCCGGCGCAGGGTTTCGCCGCTGCCCAGGGCGACGCTCAGCGCGTCGGGGGTCCAGCAGTGCAACCCGGGGCGCGCCAGCAGATCGGCGAAGGGCGCCCCGGTGATCACGCCTACCGCCTGGGCGTCTTCCAGGCACAGGGCCACGCGGTCGGCCGGGGTTTCGGCATCGCAGGGCAGCCAGGCGGCGCCGGTCTTGGCGATGGCCAGCTGCATCACCAGCAGCTCGATGCCGCGCGGCAGCCAGAGGCCGACCACGCGGCCGGGCCCGGCGCCGGCGGCCAGCAGCCGCGAGGCGGCGCGGTCGGCCCAGGTGTTCAGTTCGCCGTAGCTCAGGCTGCGCTCGCCTTCGAGCAGGGCGGGTCGCTCCGGCGCCCGCGCCGCGGTGGCCTCGAACAGATCGGCGAGGACTTCATCGCGGCACAGATCGGGGCGGATGGGGCCTTCGACCAGACTGAGGGAGAGTTCGGCAAGCGCTTCCATGGGGGACAGCCTCTGGGTGTTTAGCGCAGTTTGTATCTCCCGGGTTACGCGCTCCTTAAGGGGCGCTTAGGGTTTGCTTAAGGCTGGCGGCCCCTCGCGCTGGGGGCGCCGGAATGGCTCTAGGCTGCGGCCTTCGCGAGACTCGCCACTGATCGGGGATGGACGGCGGGTCGCTGGCGAGGCCAAAAAAAACGCCTCCCGAAGGAGGCGTTTTCCGTCACCGCATGGCGATCAGCGCAGATCGAAACGATCCAGCTCCATCACCTTGGTCCAGACCTTGACGAAGTCCTTGACGAACTTCTCCTGGGCGTCGGCACTGCCGTAGACCTCGCTCAGGGCGCGCAGCTGGGCGTGGGAGCCGAACACCAGATCGACCCGGGTACCGGTCCACTTCACGGCCCCGGTCTTGCGATCGCGACCTTCGAAGGTGGCCTTGTCCGGACCGGTGGCCTTCCATTCGGTGGCCATGTCCAGCAGGTTGACGAAGAAGTCGTTGGTCAGGGTCTGCGGCCGCTGGGTGAAGACGCCGTGCTTGGCGCCGCCCACGTTGATGTCCAGCACGCGCAGGCCACCCAGCAGCACCGTCAGTTCCGGCGCGGTCAGATTCAGCAGATGCGCCTTGTCCACCAGCAGGAATTCCGGCTTGACCTTGAACTCCCCGCCCACGTAGTTGCGGAAGCCATCGGCCCAGGGCTCCAGGTGCCCGAAGGATTGCACATCGGTCTGTTCCTGGGAGGCATCCACGCGGCCCGGGGTGAAGGGCACGCTGATCGAATGGCCCGCCGCCTGGGCGGCCTTTTCTACCCCGACGCTACCGGCCAGCACGATCAGGTCGGCGATGGACACCTGCTTGCCCTGCCCTTGGAAGTCGCGCTGGATACCCTCCAGCACACCCAGCACCTTGGCCAGTTGCGCCGGCTGGTTGACGGCCCAATCCTTTTGCGGCGCCAGGCGCAGCCGGCCACCGTTGGCCCCGCCGCGCTTGTCGGAACCGCGGAAGGTGGAAGCCGCCGCCCAGGCGGTGCCGACCAGTTCGGACACACTCAGGCCGGACGCGGCCAGCTTGTCCTTGAGCGCCTTGACCTCGGCCTCGCCCAGGGGCGCGCCTTCAGCCTTGGGCAGCGGGTCCTGCCAAAGCAGCTCCTCGGCCGGGGTTTCCGGGCCCAGGTAACGGGCCAGCGGCCCCATGTCCCTGTGGGTCAGCTTGAACCAGGCACGGGCGAAGGCATCGGCCAGCTGGTCCGGATTTTCCAGGAAGCGGCGGGAGATCTTCTCGTAGGCCGGATCGAAGCGCAGCGCCAGGTCCGAGGTCAGCATGGTCGGCTGGTGACGCTTGCTGGGATCGTGGGCATCGGGCACGGCATTGGCACCAGCGCCGTCCTTGGGCCGCCACTGGTGGGCACCGGCCGGGCTCTTGAACAGCTCCCACTCGAACTTGAACATGTTCTCGAAGTATTCGTTGCTCCAGCGGGTCGGCGTGGAGGTCCAGGTCACTTCGAGGCCGCTGGTGATGGTGTCGGCGCCCTTGCCGGTGCCATAGCTGTTCTGCCAGCCGAAGCCCTGCTGTTCCAGGTCGGCCGCTTCCGGCTCGGCACCGACGCTGGTGGCCGGGCCCGCACCGTGGGTCTTGCCGAAGGCGTGGCCACCGGCGATCAAGGCGACGGTTTCCTCGTCGTTCATGGCCATGCGGCCAAAGGTTTCGCGAATGTCGTGGGCCGAGGCCACCGGATCGGGATTGCCGTTGGGACCTTCGGGGTTCACGTAGATCAGGCCCATCTGCACGGCAGCCAGCGGGTTCTCCAGCATGCGGCTGGAACCCAGGTTGCGGCTCTGCTCGACCGGATGCTGCTCGGGCTGTGCGGTCAGCACGCCGTCACCGGGCTGCTCCATCTGCTTGTGCTCGCCGTAGCGGACATCGCCCCCCAGCCAGACGGTCTCCGAGCCCCAGAACACCGCGTCGTCCGGTTCCCAGACGTCCTGGCGACCGCCGGAAAAGCCGAAGGTCTTGAAGCCCATGGATTCCAGGGCAACGTTGCCGGTGAGCACGATGAGGTCGGCCCAGGAGATCTTGCGGCCATACTTCTGCTTGACCGGCCAGATCAGCCGGCGCGCCTTGTCCAGGCTGACGTTGTCCGGCCAGCTGTTGAGCGGCGCGAAGCGCTGCTGACCCTGACCGGCGCCGCCGCGGCCGTCACCGACGCGATAGGTGCCGGCGCTGTGCCAGGCCATCCGCACGAACAGCGGGCCATAGTGACCGAAGTCGGCCGGCCACCAGTCCTGGGAATCGGTCATCACGGCGCGCAGGTCGGCCTTTACCGCTTCCAGGTCGAGGCTCTTGAATTCGGTGGCGTAGTCGAACTCTTCGCCCATGGGATCGGAGAGCGAGGAATGCTGGTGCAGGAAGTTGAGATTGAGCTGGTTCGGCCACCAATCCTTGTTGGTGGTACCGCCGCCGGCGGCGTGATTGAACGGGCACTTGGATTCGGTCGACATCTTCTTGGCTACCTCAGGGTCTTGTTCATCCGGTTGTCAGCCGCGACAGCAGCACGGCCTGCAGAAGGCGTGGTTCCGGTCGCGTCGGCCTAGGGGCTCGACAGACACCGATGCCGGCGTCGAGCCAGCTCCGGAGAGAGCCCCACCATGGGCGAAGCGGACGTTGCGGTCATTGTTATCCCCTCATCAGATGGGCACACCGACGAAGCGGCGCAATCTCCATACTAGACGGCTTCGCCGCCCGGTGTGATAGAAGGTTTTGTGCCCCTCGATAGACTGGCTCTGCAAGATGACCCGCAGGTGACAGGGCATCCTCGAGCGACTCTTGGCGCGATAAGCAACGTTGGCGACCGCTTCGCCGAGGTTCGCGCGGCTTGGCTTCACGAAGCGCAACCGGGGAGCGTGCGCCTACAGAGGCCCGGGCGGAGCAGCGCGCCATATGCGGAAACAGAAGGAACGGCGACCGCCCTGCCCCGGGCGGTCGCCATGCCCGGTCTAGCCCGGGGCGAAGAGCAGGTTGGGCGCGTGGCGCTCGTAGCCCTCTTCCGCCAGGCGCACGTCCAGCGCCAGGCTTGCGAGGTCGGCGGACAGAGGTTCGCTGCGGGCGTCGTGGTCGCGATAGAGGTGCTTGAGGTAGGTCTTGCAGTGGGCACAGGTCTCGGCGCGCAGCGGGGCCTTCTGGGCGCTGGCGTCGTCGGTGCTCAGGGAGTAGTAGCCCAGCCCCTTGCCCGTCTCGCAGTGGCTGCACTTGACCCGCACGAAGTGCCATTCGCAGGCGCACAGCGAACAGGTGAGGTACCTCAGGCCATTGGCCTTGCCCAGGTGATGGATGACGCCGGCCATGGGCGGCGCGCCGCAGCAGGGGCAGGCCGTCTGGCTGCCCTGTTCGCGCAGGGCGCTGAAGTCGCTGCGCTGCAGCCAGTGGGTCCAGGCCACCTGCAGGGCGGCGCCGAGGAAGGGCACCACGCCGGCCGGCACCAGCTCGTAGCTGCCCGCCAGCAGGGCGATGGCCCAGGCCTTGCGCTGGCCGGTGTCGGCCTGGCGCAATTCGTCCAGGGCGGCCTGCACCGGTGCCTGAGAGAGCGTGAGGGTCTCCAGCAGGGCATCCAGGGCGGGCAGCCAGTCGCCTTCGCGGACCAGGGTGTCGTAGCCCAGGGGCGGCAGACCGTGCTGCAGACTCCGAGCGCTGCGCGCCTCGTCCAACGGCAGGGGCGCGAGGCGGTCGAAGACGCCTTGCTGGGCCTCGCACACCTCGGCCATCAGCAACAGGTAGTCGCCCAGGGCATTGCCGGTGGCCAGCAGGCGCAGGCGGTCGGCGCGATAGCCGAACAGCTCGCCACCGGGCAGCAGGATGAAATCGGGATTGACGGCCGCGGCTTCGATTTCGCCG
>NZ_QBIZ02000024.1:0-65561 GCF_003057735.2 Pseudomonas sp. RIT411 | reverse complement strand
CCAGGTGGTGGCGGCGGATGCCTGGGGTGGCGCCCTGTCCATGACCACCACGGTGGAGAGCTACTTCGGCTCCCACCTGATGGTGAAGGGCTTCATGCTCAACAATCAGCTGACGGACTTTTCCTTCGTGCCGCGGGAGAAGGGCCTGCCGGTGGCCAACCGGGTGGAGCCGGGCAAGCGACCGCGCTCGACCATGTCGCCAACCCTGGTGTTCGACCGCCAGAGTGGCGAGCTGCTGGCGGCCCTGGGCTCGCCGGGCGGTTCGCAGATCGCCGGCTATGTGGTCAAGACCCTGGTCGGCTTGCTGGACTGGCAGCTGGATCCCCAGGCGGCTGCGGGCCTGCCGAATTTCGGCAGCCGTAACGGCCCCACCGAGCTGGAGCGCGGCGAGACCACCCCGGCCTTGCGCCAGGCACTGGAGCAGCGTGGGCACCAGGTACGCGAAGACGAGATGACCAGCGGCATCCAGGTGATACGCCGAATGGGCTCGGGTTGGCAGGGCGGTGCCGATCCGCGGCGGGAGGGCGCGGCGCTGGGGGATTAGGCCGGCGTCGGAAGGCGATAGCCCCTCACCCCAACCCTCTCCCAAGAGGAGAGGGGGCGGTTTGCCGGGGTGGGGACGTCAGGCGCAGGGATGGCCCGCCAGTGGGCCATCCAGGTGGGGTCAGGCCGGCTGGTCGAGTTGCAGGACGCGGGTGGTGCGCTCGCGCACTTCGCGCAGCAGTTCGGGCTCTTCCGCCAGCTTGTGACCGAAGGCCGGGAACATCTTGCGCAGCTTGGCCTGCCAGTCCTCGCTCTGGAAGCGGCTGGGGAAGCAGCGCTCGACCAGGGTCAGCATGATGGACACCGAGGTGGAGGCACCCGGGGAGGCGCCCAGCAGCGCGGCGATGGTGCCGTCGCCGGAGGCGACGATCTCGGTGCCGAATTGCAGCACGCCGCCTTTCTGCGGGTCCTTCTTGATGATCTGCACCCGCTGGCCCGCCACTTCCAGACGCCAGTCCTGCTTGCGCACGGCCGGGTAGAAGGCCCGCAGTTCCTCGACACGCTGGTCGAAGGACTGCAGCACCTGGCCGACCAGGTAGCGGGTCAGCGGCATGTTGTCCCGCGCCACGGCGAGCATGGGGCCAATGTTGCCCGACTTGATCGACTTGGGCAGGTCGAGGAAGGAGCCACGCTTGAGGAACTTGGTGGTGAAGCCGGCGAAGGGGCCGAACAGCAGGGACTTCTTGCCATCCACCACGCGGGTGTCCAGGTGCGGGACCGACATCGGCGGCGAGTTGACGCCGGCCAGGCCGTAGACCTTGGCCTGGTGCCGTTCGACGATGTGCGGATCGTCGCAGCGCAGCCACTGGCCGCTCACCGGGAAGCCACCGTAGCCGGCGCCCTCGGGGATGCCGGACTTCTGCAGCAGCGGCAGGGCCGCGCCACCGGCGCCGAGGAAGACGAACTTGGCGATCAGGGTGCGGGTGGCCCCGGAACGACTGTCCTCGATGGTCAGGCGCCAGCGCTGGTCGGCCTCGCGGGTCAGGTCCACCACCTTCTGGTTGTAGCGGACCTGGGTGCCGGGACGGGTCTGCAGGTGACCGAGCAGGCTCATGGTCAGGGCGCCGAAGTTGACGTCGGTACCCCCGGCCACATGGGTCGCGGCTACGGCTTCGGTGGCCGGCCGGCCTTCCATCACCAGGGGCATCCACTCGCGCAGCTTGGCGTGATCCTCGGAATACTCCATGCCGTCGAAGCAGGCGTGGTCCTTGAGGGCCTCGTAGCGCTTGCGCAGGAAGGCCATGTCCTTGGCGCCATGGACGAAGGACATGTGCGGCACCGGGCTGATGAAGGCGCGCGGCGAGCCGAAGTGGCCTTCCTCGACCAGGTAGGACCAGAACTGCTTGGAGGCCTCGAACATGCCGTTGATGCTGAGGGCCTTGGTGATGTCGATGCTGCCGTCCGCCTTTTCCGGCGTGTAGTTCAGCTCGCAGAGGGCCGCATGGCCGGTTCCGGCGTTGTTCCAGGGGTTGGAACTCTCCGCCGCGCCTACGTCGAGCAGTTCGAGCACCTCGACGGTGCTCGTGGGCTCCAGTTCCTTGAGCATGACCGCCAGGGTCGCGCTCATGATTCCCGCGCCGACGAAAACGAAATCCGACTCTTCGTTACCACTGTGCATTCATCGTACTCCTGAGACAGTGTCTCGCTTTACACCTGAGGGAGAGCGGGCGTCGGAGCCCGCCCTCGAGTTGGGCAACCCCGGGCTGACCGCGAACGGCCGGGCAGGGGTGAGCAACCGGTAGGGCATGGCAGTCAGTTGCGACAGCGGCCGTCCGGCAATGTTCTGGTTTGTTGAGTGGGGAGCAAGGGTCCTGGCGGACCGGCGGCGGCCGGTACCAGGCGGGGAGATCAGGATGCGACAGGGAACCCGTCGAGCGTGCCGGAAGGGGGCGCTACGTGTTACGAGACGTGGCAGGAGACCCCTGGTCTCCCGGCGCAAACGATAGGTGATGATCGCGGCGATCCTGGTCGAGTACCCGTTTCGGTGCGAAATGATACCTAGGGTAACTGCTTAGGGCACCCTCTATTTTATTCGTGTAGTGGGTGTCGCGACCCACTACACGAACCTCGTCTCAGCCGTTGATGCCCTGGCTGCGCAGGTAGTCGTCGTAGCTGCCGCTGAAATCCACCACCCCGGCCTCGCTCATGTCGAGGATGCGGGTGGCCAGCGAGGAGACGAATTCGCGGTCGTGGCTGACGAAGATCAGGGTGCCCGGATAGTTTTCCAGCGCCAGGTTCAGCGCCTCGATGGATTCCATGTCCAGGTGGTTGGTGGGTTCATCCATCACCAGCACATTGGGCTTCTTCAGGATCAGCTTGCCGAACAGCATGCGACCCTGTTCGCCACCGGAGATGACCTTGACCGACTTCTGGATGTCGTCGCTGGAGAACAGCATGCGACCCAGGGTGCCGCGCACCATCTGTTCGCCGCCCTGGGTCCACTGACCCATCCAGTCGAACAGGGTGACGTCGTCGGCGAAGTCCTCGGCGTGGTCCTGGGCGAAGTAGCCCACGTCCGCGCTGTCGGTCCACTTCACCTCGCCGCTCTGCGGCGCCATCTCGCCCACCAGGGTGCGCAGCAGGGTGGTCTTGCCGATCCCGTTGGGGCCGATGATGGCGACCCGCTCGCCGGCTTCGATCTGCAGGCCGAGACGCTTGAACAGCGGGGTGCCGTCGAAGCCCTGCGTGACGTTTTCCAGGGTCACCGCCTGGCGGTGCAGCTTCTTGTACTGCTCGAAGCGGATGAAGGGGCTGACGCGGCTGGACGGCTTGACCTCGTCCAGCTGGATCTTGTCGATCTGACGCGCCCGGCTGGTGGCCTGCTTGGCCTTGGAGGCGTTGGCCGAGAAGCGGCTGACGAACTGCTGCAGCTCGGCGATCTGGGCCTTCTTCTTGGCGTTGTCCGACAGCAGGCGCTCGCGGGCCTGGGTGGCCGCGGTCATGTACTCGTCGTAGTTGCCGGGGAACAGGCGCAGTTCGCCGTAATCCAGGTCGGCCATGTGGGTGCAGACGCTGTTCAGGAAGTGGCGATCGTGGGAAATGATGATCATGGTGCTGTTGCGGGCGACCAGGATGCCTTCCAGCCAGCGGATGGTGTTGATGTCCAGGTGGTTGGTCGGTTCGTCGAGCAGCAGCAGTTCCGGATCGGAGAAGAGCGCCTGGGCCAGCAGTACGCGCAGCTTCCAACCGGGGGCGACGGCGCTCATGGGGCCGAAGTGCTGGTCCTGGGGGATGCCCAGGCCCAGCAGCAGTTCGCCGGCACGGGCTTCGGCGGTGTAGCCGTCGTATTCGGCGAACTGGACCTCCAGCTCGGCCACGGCCATGCCGTCGTCTTCGCTCATTTCCGGGAGGGAATAGATGCGGTCGCGCTCGGCCTTGACCTTGGCCAGCTCGGCATGGCCCATGATCACGGTGTCGATGACCGTGCAATCCTCGTAGGCGAACTGGTCCTGGCGCAGCTTGCCCAGGCGCACGTTGGGCTCGAGCATCACCTGGCCGCCAGTGGGTTCCAGGTCACCGCCGAGAATCTTCATGAAGGTGGACTTGCCGCAGCCGTTGGCGCCGATCAGGCCGTAGCGATGGCCGTTGCCGAATTTGACGGATACGTTCTCGAACAGCGGCTTGGCGCCAAACTGCATGGTGATGTTAGCGGTGGAGATCAAGGGGGGTACCTGTAGGGGTTTCAGACCGGAGCTCGCCTGCGACCCGAGCCGGCGGGCGGCTTGGGCGGGGCGTTTCGATCGGATGGGCAGAGCTCCAGCGGGCAGGGTCGAGGGGTCGCGACGATGCGCGGCGGCCTGGCTGGGCTGCGGTAAAGGCGGGCGGCGCCCGACATGCCGCCTATTGTGTCATAGCTGCGAGTTCCTTTGTACGGGGCGGGCGGCGGCCGGGTGTCGCTGGACTAGCGGGCGGTCGGGTCGGGGGTGCCAGGCCGGGGTACCACTTTCCAGATCGCTTCGGTCAGCTGATCCAGTGTCCACGGCTTGTGCAGAAAGGGCACCCCGGACGGAATGTCGTTTCTCAGGCCGGCGTAGCCGGACATCAGTACGAAGGGCACCGCGGGCCAGCGTTCACTGACGATCTTCGCCAACTGGACGCCGTCGATCACGCCCGGCATCCGCACGTTCGACACCACCACATTGACCTGCTGCCAGTGCAGCTCGAGAAACTGCAGGGCGGCATCGGCAGTGCCGAAGGTCTCGACATGGAAGCCTTCCTGCTTGAGGACCTCGCGGACCAGTGCCTGGAGCAGCAGTTCGTCCTCGGCCACGACGGCGAGCAGATTCGGGGTGCTGGCGGAGCGGGTCGGCGTATCCATAGGCAGGCAGTCTGGAGTGGAGAAATACCTGAAGTCTAGTCAGCCTTGGGCCAGGCTGCTGGCCAATGGCCCGGATCAGCACTCAGCTTTTTTAGGGATGAGCCTCTAGGTCCAGGCAGCTGACTCGCGCGAAGGCTCTGGCAAGGGGTCGACGCCGCTTGGCAGTCGGGCGACGTGCGGTAAGCGTCAGGATGAAACATCTGGCGCCGCCGACCTACTAACCTCTGAGACCGACCGGCACAGGAGCCACGGCATGATCCTTTCTCTTTCTCCCGCGCCCGATACCACGTCCCCGCTCGCCCTCTGGCTGGGTGGCGATCAGGCACCGCTGAACGATTCCGACATGGCTGACGAGGAGATCGATACCGAGATCCCCGACGAAGTGGTCGAGAACCTGACCGAGCCGGCCAAGCCGCCAGCGCCGATTCCGGATCCCGGTCCGCTGTAGGCGCGCATCCGATTTCACCTGCGGTCAGGCCGGCGTCAGGTCAGGGCGTTCGCGCAGCGCCCGGTGATAGAGCAGGGCGCTGAGCCCCAGGCCAGCCAGGGCCATGAGGCCGGCGAAGAGGAAAATGGCGCTGAAGCCGAAGCCATTGGCGATAGCGCCGGCCAGTGGACCGGTGATGCCCAGGGCCAGATCCAGGCACAGCGAATAGGCGCCCAGGGCGGCGCTACGGTTGGTCGGGGGAACCTTGACGATGGCTTCCACACCCAGGGCTGGATAGACCAGCGACAGCCCGAACCCGGCCATGGCCGCGCCGATCAGTGCCATCTGCGGCGTGACCGCCAGCCAGAGCAGCAGCAGACCCAGGGTCTCGACGGTGAAACAGGCCAGGGCGACCCGAAAACCACCCAGCTTGTTGATGGTGCCGGCGAACAGCAGTCGCGCGCAGATGAAGGCGGCGCCAAAGGCGGTCAGGCAAAAGGCGGCATTGGGCCAGCCGTTGCTCGCGTAGTAGAGCGTGACGAAGGTGGCGATGGCGCCAAAGCCGATGGAGCTCAGCAGCAGGCAGAGGCCAAAGGGGCTGATGCGCCAGAACACCTTGTGAAAGGGCAGTCGCTCACCGGGAATCACCGGTGCCGGCTCCTTGTTCCAGGCCAGGGCCAGACCCAGGGCGCCAAGCAGCGCGATAGCCACGCCCAGGCTCCACAGGCCCAGACCCGCGACCATGGCCACGCCCAGGGGGGCGCCCAGGGCCAGGGCGCCATAGGCGGCGATGCCATTCCAGGAGATTACCTTGCTGACGTGCTGCATGCCGACGCTGCCCATGCCCCAGCTCAGGCAGCCAGTGCCTATCATGGCCTGGGACATGCCGAGAATGATCCTGCCGACGATCAGTAGGCCCAGGCTGAGGCCAGGCACGCTTTGCAGCGAGGTGGCCAGCAGGGTGAGCACGCCACAGGCGACGCAGCCAAACAGGCCGTAGATCACCCCGCGCTTGGCGCCGATGCTGTCGGCCAGCTTGCCGGCCAGGGGGCGGGTGAAGAGGGTGGCGAGGTACTGGATGCTGATCGCCAGTCCCGCGATGACCGAGCCGTAGCCGAGATCGTCGTGCACATAGCCCGGCAGGATCGCCAGCGGCAGGCCGATCGCCAGGAACAGCAGGAAGCTGAAGACGACGATGGAAACGATACGCAGCGTGACGGCGAGGGAGCTGGCGGCTGGGGCGGTCGTGGTCATGGCTGTTCTCGAGAGGACTCGTCGAAACGGCAGAGGAGGCGAACGCTGAGCGCCAGGCCTGCCAGCGCGGCCAGCGCGGCGCAGAGAAAGCTCGCGGCATAGCCGAAATGGGTGGCCACGGCCCCGATCAGCGGACCGGTCACCGCCAGGGAGAGGTCGATGAACACCGAATAGCCGGCCAGGGCGGCACCCCGGTTGGAGGACGGCACCCGCTGCACCGCCTCCACGGCCAGCGCCGGGAATACCAGCGAGAAACCGATGCCGGTGAGCGCCGCGCCTACCAGGGCGGTGGTCACGCTGGGGGCCAGCCAGAGGACGGCCAGGCCGACGGCTTCCACCGCCAGGCTGACGATGGCGACACGAAAGCCACCGTGGCGATTGATGGCGTTGGCGCAGACCAGGCGTACCCCGATGAAGAAGGAACCGAACACGGTCAGGCATAGGGCCGCGCCGCTCCAGCCCTGACTGGCGTAATAGAGGGTGATGAAGGTTGCCAGGGTGCCGAAGCCGATGCCGCCCAGCGCCAGGCCGAGCCCGAAGGGCAGGACCCGGCCCAGCACCGTGGTGAAGGGCAGGCGCTCGCCGCGGACCGGGACGATGGGCGGGCGGGGCTTGGCGATGCGATAGCCCAGGGCGGCCAGGCCGATGATGCTGACACCCATGATCCACAGCCCCAGGGTATCCACCAGCACTACGCCCAGCGGCGCGCCTATGGCCAGGGCGCCATAGCTCGCGACGCCGTTCCAGGAGATCACCTTGGCGGTGTTGGTCGGACCGACCCGACCGATCGCCCAGGAGATGGCGCCGGTCCCCGAAAGGCTTTCGGCGCAGCCCAGCACCAGTCGGCCGAGCAGCAGGGCGACGAGGCTGACCCAGGGCCAGGCCTGCAAGAGCACCGACGCCAGCATCAGCACGCCGCTGAGCCCGCAGCCGAGCATGCCGTAGAGCACCGACTGCTTGGCGCCGACGGTGTCGATGATGCGGCCGGCATGGGAGCGCGAGAACAGCGTCGCCAGGTACTGACTGCTGATCACCAGGCCGGCGATGATGGAGTTGAAGCCCAGCTGGTCGTGCACATAGCCCGGCAGCACGGCCAGGGGAATGCCGATGGTAAGGTAGGCGATAAAGGTGAAGAGCACCGTACCCAGGGTGATGCGGGTGGCCAGAGCGGGTGAGGGTGCGGGCGGTAGGCTGGCGGTCGACATCGGACTCGAGAGGTTGTCTGACAATGTGGGATAGATTGCTTTCGTCCGGTAAAGGTCACATGCGATGACATTTTTTGTCCACGCTCGAGAGGGAGCGAAGCGGGCGCCAGGCACTGGCTGGGGTGGTCTGCTGCTGTTGGCCGCGTGGGTGGCCTTGCCCGGCTGGGCGGCGGAGCGGATCGAACTGCGCATCGGTGGGCAGCGCCTGGCCGTCGAGGTGGCGGCGACACCGGCGCAACGGGCCCAGGGATTGATGGGGCGACCGCCACTGGCTGCTCGCGAGGGCATGCTGTTCGTCTTCGCTGGGGATGACGAGCGCTGCCTGTGGATGCGCGATACCCCCAGCGCGCTGGCCGCCGCCTTCATCGATGCCAGCGGCAGGATCCTCAACACGGTCGAGATGCTGCCGCTGACCGATACCCGGCACTGCTCGAGGGCGCCGGCGCGCTATGCGCTGGAGGCCCAGGCCGGCTGGTTTGCGGCGCGTGGGATCAAGCCGGGCGAATCCGTACAGGGATTGGAAGGAGTGGCGCGTGCATCCCGGTGAGCGCGTGTAATTGAAGTATTTTATTATTTAAAAGTCATTCAAAAACATGAGCTTGAGAGATTATTTTAGTGTTGAGTCTAGGTATTTTGTGAGAAATCACTTTAAGTACAGAGTAGCGCTCGAAACGCAGTCGGCATCTGTATCCAGGTGACTCGGCAACTGCCCTCTACCCACGAAGGCGATGACGCCGTCCGTTGCTTCCTACCGTTTTCCGCCAAAGAATCAGCCAGGCGATCGCTAATGGATCCAGGCCTCGACACGCCGGTTCTTGACCCGGCCATTGGCTGACAGCCCGGCAACCGGCAACTGGTCACCCAGGGAGAGCACTTCGCTAGCGAACGCCTGCTGATGGCGCAGCGCCGTGGCCACCGCGGTGGCCCGCAGACGCGCCAGCAGAGATGCCCGTGCCGGATCCTCGGTGGCATCGTTGAAGCCCACCAGGATCAGCTGCCGGTTGGCGTTCTCGGGCTGGCGCATGAAGGCGGCCAGCCGCTCGACATCGCGCAGCGCCTTGTTGTCCAGACGTGCGCTGCCGGCGGTGAAGCGGAAGTTGACCGTGAGGCGCTGCGCCCGGCGCGCCAGCTCGCTGTAGGCCGGGGGCATGCCGCGGGTGTCGCCTATGGTCAGAGGCTCGATGCGCTGGGCGACGAAGCCGCTTTGCTGCACCACCGCCTGGCCCGCCGGGGTCTGGCTGAATTCCAGCAGGCTCCGCGTCCAGTCCGAACGCTGGGCCGGCGGTGCATAGAGAAAGAGGCGGCGGGCGAGTGGATAGTCTTCGGTGGCGATGCTGGCTTCGCTGGGGGCGATGGCGCGGCCTTCACCGTCGCGCAGGGCGAGCTTTGGCGACCCGGCAGCCGCCGCCAGGCTGGTGAAGCCTATGCCGGCGGGGTCGTCGGCCACCCGCTGCGCCAATTCCTCGTTGGACTCGAAGCGCCGGGCGGCGGCGCTCAGGCGTTTGCCAGCCGGATTCAGGACCAGCTCGCGAAAGGTGTCGTAGGTACCCGAGCGGTCATCCCGCGCATAGATCCGGATCGGGCCGGGCGTGCCGCCCAGTTGCTGCCAGTCGCCAACGTCGCCGGAGAAGGCCTGCGCCAGCTGCTGCAGATCGAGTTGCCGCAGCGGATTACCGGGATGCACGATGATCGCCAGACCATCCAGGCCGATGACGTATTCCGCTTCCTTGCTGCGCAGGTCACCCAGATTGGCCAGGGCACTCACTTCGCTATCGGTGATGGGGCGCGAGGCCGCGGCGAGATCGGTCGCGCCCGCGGCTAGGGCGGTAAAGCCGGTACTGGAGCCATGGGCCGCGATCTGCACGGCCACGGTATTGCCCTGCGGGGCTCGGGCCATCAGGTGCCATTCGTCCATGACGGCGGTGGGCACCACCTGTGGATCCCGATAGCCGCGTTCGGCGAGCAGGGCCGCGACCAGACGTGGCCCGAGCCGGGCATTGATGGTGTTGGAGCCCTGCAGGCGCAGGAGGATGGTCGTGGATTCGCTGGCCAACAGGGGTGAGGGCAGCAGAGGAAGCAGGGTCGCGAGCACCGCTCGCCGCAGAAAGGCGCGGCGGAATACCGGGGCGGAGCAATTCATGGGTCGGCCTCGAGCCTAAAGGCGAGGCCGACACCTTAGGCATGCCGCATGACGTCGATGTGACAGCCGCTCACGCCAATTCCAGCCAGATCGGCGCATGGTCGGAGGGTTTCTCCATGCCGCGGATCTCGTAGTCCACCCCGGCGGAGACGATGCGCTCGCGCAAGGCCCGCGAAGCGAGGATGGTGTCGATGCGCAGGCCGCGCTTGGGTTCGTCCTCGAAACCGCGGCTGCGATAGGGGAACCAGCTGAAGCGATCGTCGACTTCGGGATGCAGATGGCGATAGCTGTCGACCAGACCCCAGCCCAGCAGCCGCTGCATCCATTCGCGTTCTTCTGGCTGGAAGCTGCAGGCGCCGGTACGCAGCCAGCGCTTGGCATTGGCGGCGCCGATGCCGATATCGCGATCCTGGGACGAGATATTGAAGTCGCCCATCAGCAGCAAGGGCGTGTCCGGCGAGAAACGTTCTTCAAGTAGATTCTGAAGATCCGCGTAGAACTTCCTCTTGCCAGGGAATTTTGTCGGATGGGCGATGTTCTCGCCTTGGGGAAAATACCCGTTCATGACCACCAGCGGCTGACCCTGGCGGTCGGTGAAGACGCCATAGATGAATCTCTTCTGGGACTCCTCGCCATCGCCGGGAAAGCCCTTGTGCAACTCCAGGGGCGCCAGGCGCGACAGCAGGGCCACGCCGTAATGACCCTTCTGGCCATGGTAGTGCACGTGATAACCCAGGGCCTCGACCTCGGCCCGGGGAAACTGGTCATCCGAGACCTTGGTTTCCTGCAGTCCGATCACATCCGGCTCATAGCGTTCGATGATGGCAGAAAGTTGATGAGGTCTTGCGCGCAAGCCATTGATATTGAAGCAAACTACCTTCATGACGCCCTCCCTAAACGTGGATGGCCCTAGCCTAGCAGAAAGCCTGTCGCCGAAGCGGCAGCCAGGCGAACCCTGGCCACTCCCGTTTGTCTCACAGCGCAACGCCCGTTAGCATCCCTGTATGAATAAGCCGAACGCTCTACGCCGCGCCCTGATTGGAATTTGTTGTCTGCACGGCGTGGCCTGGGCGGCACCCGCCGAAGTCAGCGTTCGCGTCCAGCCTGCCAATAACGCCTTGCGAGACAACATCCAGGCGTATATCGGCTCCGTCGAAGGGCGCGATGTCGCTGGGTTGCAACGCCTACGCCCGGCGACGGAGCGGCAGGCCGAGCAGGCGGCCCAGGCGCTCGGCTACTACCATGCGCAGATCGAGACCCGCGTCGAGCCGGGGGAGACGCCACGGCTGGTGGTCGAGGTACGCCCCGGCGAGCCGGTCAGGCTGCGCAACGTGGATATCCGTATCGAAGGCCCGGCGCGCGAGTTGCGCGCCTTTCGCCAGCCGATACCGGCCGGACTCAAGGCTGGCCAGCCGCTCAACCAGGGCCTCTACGAAGACGCCAAGAGCCTGATCCAGAATCAGGCGCAACGGTATGGTTTCTTTCGCGGCACCTTTACCCAGCACCAGCTCCGGATCGACCCTGCCACCGGATTTGCCGACATCGCCCTGGTGTTCGACAGCGGGCCGCGTTTCGTCCTCGGCAAGGTGTCCTTCGAAGGGGATGCGCCCTTCGATCCCGATCTGCTTCAGCGCATGGTGCCCTTCGCCCAGGGGACGCCCTACGATTCCGAGCTGATCGCCGATTTCCAGAGCAATCTGTTGGCCAGCGGCTTCTTCGATGGGGCGCGGCTCGATACCTATCCCAAGCAGGATGGCGCCGCCGAGGTGCCGGTGACGGTTACTCTGCGCACGCGCAAGCCGCGCACCTTCGGTTTCGGCCCCGGCTACTCCACCGATGTCGGTCCGCGGCTGAGATTCACCTGGGAAAATCACTGGCTCAATCCCCAGGGCCACAGCCTGGGCGCCGAGGCCGAGTTGTCGGCGCCACGCCAGAGCATCGCCACCTGGTACGACATTCCCGGCCAGGACCCGATCAACGACAAGTTCCGCTTCGCCGGCGGCTACCAGTACGAGCAGATCGCCAACGACGACTCCCTCAGCCAGTTGCTGACCGTGGGTCCCGAGTGGCATCGCAAGTTTCCCAACGGCTGGGAGCGGGTGCTCTCGCTCAAGTGGCGCAACGAAAGCTATCGGCTGGGCGACGATGAGGGCACCTCCAACCTGGTGATGCCTGGGGTGGATTTCTCCCTGCTGCGCAGCGACAACCGCATCGACCCCAATCGCGGCTATCGCCTGCAATTCGGCGTCTCGGCGGCGAAGGAGGGGTTGCTCTCGGATGCCAACATGATCCACACCACGGCGCTGGCCCGTGGCCTGATCACGGTGGGCGACGGGCACCGCTTCCTCGGACGCCTGCAGCTGGGCGGCAACTTCACCAATGGCTACAACAAGGTCCCGCCATCGCTGCGCTTCTTCGCCGGCGGTGACCAGAGCGTTCGCGGCTACGACTACCAGACCCTGTCGCCGGAAAACGACGAAGGCGACTACGTGGGCGGTCGCTACCTGGTCGCCGGCGGGGTCGAATACCAGTATCCCCTGCGCGACAAGTGGCGGCTGGCCACCTTCATCGACCAGGGCAGCGCCTTCAACGACCTCAACAACTACGAACTCAAGACCAGCGTCGGCGTGGGCGTACGCTGGGTCTCGCCGGTCGGCCCGATCCGCGTCGACTTGGCGCACGGTCTCGACGAACCCGGCGGTATCCGCCTGCACTTTTCCATAGGGCCTGAGCTGTGAAGTCGGTAGGCGGTGTCATCCTCGGCGTACTGGCGGCCCTGCTGGGCGCGCTGATCCTCCTTCTCGCCCTGGTGCTGGGCAACGCCGGCGTCAGCCGGCTGGTGCTGGAACGGGTGCCGGGTCTGACCCTGACGGACTTCCAGGGGCGCCTGGGTGGCCATTGGCAGGCCCGGCAGCTGGTCTGGGAGGGGGGCGCCACCCGGGTAACGGTCGAGGCGCCCGAATTCGCCTGGCGACCCGCCTGCCTGCTCAGGCTGCAGCTGTGCATCGATACCCTGGTCGCCTCGCGCGTCGCCATCGAGCAGGCGCCCAGTCCGGAGCCGGCGCCGGAGAAGAGCGGGCCCATCCAGTTGCCCAGCCTCGGCTTGCCGCTGGGGGTGCAGCTAGGTGAGGTACGGATCGGCGAGATCCGCTACAACGACGCCGAACAGGCCCGCGACCTGGAGCTCCAGGCCCGCTGGCAGGCTGATGGGATAGCCATCGAGCGCCTAGCCGGAATGGCGCACGGCATCACCCTGGATACCCACGGCCGGTTGCAGCCCAGCGGCGCCTGGCCGCTGCAGTTGCAGGGCACCCTCGGCCTGCCTGCGCCGGAGGCCGCGCCCTGGTCGCTGGCGCTCAGGCTGAACGGCGAATTGCAGAAGACCTTGCAGCTGGAGGCCGACAGCAGCGGCTATCTGCCCGGCCGCCTGACCGGCACGGTGCAGCCGCTGGCGGACAACGTCCCGGCCGATCTGCAACTGGTGGCCGATGGCTTCAAGGCGGCCGCCAGCCTGCCCGATACCCTGCGGCTGAACGACCTCAAGCTGACCGCGCGAGGCGATCTGGCTGCGGGCTACGCCCTGGTCGGCCAGGCGAAACTGCCGGGCGAGGGCGGTCCGGTGGACCTGAATCTGGAGGGTCGCGTCGATGCCAAGGGCGCGCGGATCTCGGCCTTGCGCCTCCAGGCCGCGCCCGAGCAGCGTGTGGCGCTGGCTGGCCAGATCGACTGGCAGCAGGGGCTCGCCGCCGACGCCACCCTGGATTGGCGCGACTTTCCCTGGCGCCGGCTGTATCCCATGGCGGAGCCCCCGGTAAGTCTGCAGCGTCTGCAGGGCGAGGTGGCCTATAGGGATGGTGCCTACCTGGGCAATCTCAAGGCTGCGGCGACCGGTCCGGCCGGCGCCTTCACCCTGGCCACCCCCTTCAGCGGCGATACCACCCAGCTCAATCTGCCCTCGCTGGACCTGCAAGCCGGCCAGGGGCGGGCGCAGGGCAAGGTCAACCTGGGCTTCGCCGAGGGCGTGAGCTGGCAGGTGGCCCTGGATCTGAGCCGCCTGGATCCGGCCTTTTGGGTCGCCCAGTTGCCCGGCAGCCTGGCCGGTCCGCTGCGCAGTTCCGGTGCCTTCAAGGATGGCCGCCTGCAGCTGGATGCCGACCTGGATCTCAAGGGTCGGCTGCGCAACCAGCCGGCCGTGTTGGCAGCCAAGGCCAAGGGCGCCGGCGAGCAGTGGCAGGTCTCGCAGCTGGACATCCGCCTGGGTGACAACCGCATCCAGGGGCAGGGCGCCCTCGATCAACGGCTGCAGGGCCAGCTGCAACTGGATCTGCGACGCCTCGGCCAGCTCTGGCCCGATCTGTCCGGCAGCGTCCAGGGCCGCCTGGATCTGGCCGGCACCCTCAAGGCGCCGGCTGGCCAGCTGCGCCTCGACGGGCGCCAGCTCGCCTATGCCGACAACCGCATGAGCAGCCTGGCGCTGGCGGCGACCCTGGATGACCGCCAGCGCGGCAACCTGGAGCTGACTGCCCAGGGTCTGCAGGCGGCCGGGCGCGATTTCGGCGTCCTGCGCCTGCAGGGGCAGGGCGATCGCCGCCAGCAGCAGGCCGAGCTGTCGCTCAAGGGGCCACAGCTCAACCTGGCGCTCACGGCCGGCGGTACCCTGGCCGACAACGGTGACTGGAAAGGCCAACTGGCCCGCGGCTCGGTTGCCGCCAGTGGCCAGAACTGGACCCTGCAAAGCCCCGCGCGCATCGAGCGCCTGGCCAACGGGCGTCTGGAACTGGGCCGGCACTGCTGGCGGTCCGGCGCGGCCAGCCTCTGTGGCGACGATCAGCAACTGCTGCCCGACACCCGTCTCGCCTGGCACCTGCGCGCCTTCCCGCTCGCCAGTCTGCAACCGCTGCTGCCCCCGGAACTGGCCTGGCAGGGCACCCTCGATGGCGACGTCGACCTGCGCCTGCCCAAGGCCGGACCCGATGGCGAAATCCGGCTCCAGGCCGGTCGTGGCAGCCTCAAGCTGCGCGACGCCGCTGGCCAGTGGCAGACCTTCAGCTACGACAGCCTGGACGTCACCAGCGCCCTGAAGCCGCAGCAGGTGGACACCCAGGTGCGCCTGACCAGTGCCGATCTTGGCCGACTCGACATCCAGGCGCGGCTGGATCCCCGCGATCCGAACCAGGCGCTGGCCGGTCGCTTCCAGTTGCAGGGCCTGAATCTGGCCCTCGGCAAGGCCTTCGTCGAAGGCATCGAACACCTCGAAGGCAAGATCAACGGTGCCGGCGAGCTGGGTGGCACCCTGCTGCAACCGAGGGTCAACGGCCAGATCCAGCTCAGCGGGGGCGACATCGGCGGCGGCAGCGTGCCGACGCGCCTGCAGGACCTCGGCTTGACCGCCCGCATCCAGGGCGACACCGCGCTGCTCGACGGCGGCTGGCGCAGCGGCACCCAGGGGCGCGGCCAGATCCGGGGCAGCGTCGGCTGGGCCAACGGCCTGGACGTCAATGTGGCGGTCACCGGCGACAAGCTGCCGGTCAATGTCGAGCCCTATGCGCAGCTGGAAGTGGCGCCCGATCTCAAGATCCTGATGAAGGACGGCCGCCTGGCCCTGGCCGGCGAGGTGCGGGTGCCGCGCGGGCGCATCCAGGTGCAGCAGCTGCCGCCATCCACGGTCAAGGTGTCGGACGATGCCGTCATCGTCGGCCAGGAGGCTCCGGCCAAGCAGCCGGCGATGCAGATCGCCATGGACGTCGACGTGCTGGTCGGATCCGACAAGCTCACCTTCGATGCCTTCGGCCTGTCCGCCGAAATCGTTGGCAAGGTGCACATCGGCGACAACCTCGACACCCGCGGCGAGTTGAACCTGCGCAACGGTCGCTACAACGCCTATGGTCAGCGCCTCACCATGAGACGCGCACGGCTGTTCTTCCAGGGGCCCATCGCCCAGCCCTATATCGATGTGGAAGCCGTGCGGGTGGTGCAGGAGCAGAACGTCACCGCCGGCCTGCGGCTTTCGGGTTTCGCCCAGCAGCCGCGCATCGAGGTGTTCTCCGAACCCAGCATGAGCCAGGAGCAGGCGCTGGCCTACCTGGTGCTGGGACGCCCGCTTTCCAGCGGCAGCGAAGGGGACAACAACGTGCTCGGTCAGGCGGCACTGGCCCTCGGCCTGGCCGGCAGCTCAGGTACTGCCGGCGCCCTGGCGCAACGGTTGGGTATCCAGAACTTCCAGCTGGATACCGCCGGTTCGGGGGACAAGACCAGCGTGGTGGCCTCGGGCAATCTCACCGACAGGCTGTCGGTGCGCTATGGGGTAGGGGTGTTCGATTCGGCCAACACCGTCGCCCTGCGTTACCAGCTCACCCGCCGGCTCTATTTGGAGATCGCCAGCGGTCTGGCCAACTCCCTGGATTTCTTCTATCGCCGCGATTTTTGACGCAAGGACGCGTAACGCTTTGATCGGGTGCGGAAAACGTGTTTACTCCCTGTCCCGTCTCATGAGAAAGGAGCAGTTCATGGCAACCGTCAATTTGCGTGGCAACCCGGTCGAGGTGCAGGGCAACCTGCCGCAGGTCGGCCAGCAGGCCCCGGCGTTCAGCCTGGTCAACGGCGATCTGCAGGACATTACCCTGGCCAGCCTCGCCGGCAAGCGCAAGGTGCTCAACATCTTCCCCAGCGTCGATACCCCGACCTGCGCCACCTCGGTGCGCAAGTTCAACGCCGAAGTCGACAAGCTGGATAACACCGTGGTGCTGTGCATTTCCGCCGACCTGCCGTTCGCCCAGAAGCGCTTCTGCGGCGCCGAAGGCCTGGAAAAGGTGGTGAACCTCTCCACCCTGCGCGGTGCCGAATTCCTGCACAACTATGGCGTCGCCCTGGCCAGCGGTCCGCTGCAAGGCTTGGCCGCCCGCGCCGTGGTGGTGCTGGACGAGCAGGACAAGGTGCTGCACAGCGAGCTGGTCCCCGAGATCGGTCAGGAGCCGGACTACGCGGCCGCACTCGCCGTTCTCGGCTGATCGCCGCCAACCCACCGCTCTGCGCGGTGGGCGCTTCGAAACGGGCAGGCGCCTTTTGTGTCTGCCCGTTTTGCTTTAGGTAAAATCGCGGTAAAGGGGCTGGTTAGCCGTCTCGCTACTGCTTATCTTCCGCCTTTCCCAGCGTGTACGTATCTTCCGATGTCCGACTCTTCGCCTCGCTCTTCCTCCCGTCGCCGACTGGTGTGGCTGCTCGTCCTCGTGGTGCTGGTGGCTGCGGGTGGCTGGTATTGGTATCACCAGCACGGCCAGAAGAACGAGGCCGCTGGCGGCAAGGGCGCGCGTTCGCCCTTCGGCATGACCGGCCCCACGCCGGTACGGGTGATGGCGGTGGAGCAGCGCAGCTTTCCCATCGTGCGCAAGTCCATCGGCACCGTGACGGCGCTCAATACCGTCAATGTCCGCACCCGCGTCGCCGGAGAACTGGTGCGGGTGGCCTTCGAGGAGGGCCAGAAGGTCAAGGCCGGCGAGTTGCTGGCCAGCATAGATCCGCGTCCCTATGAGGTGGCGCTGCAACAGGCCGAAGGCACCCTGCAGCAGAACCAGGCGCAGCTGCGTAATGCCGAGCTGGACCTGAAGCGCTACCAGGGGCTGTTCCGCGAAGACAGCATCGCCAGGCAGACCCTGGATACCCAGGAAGCCCTGGTCAACCAGTACCGTGGCACCCTCAAGAACAGCCAGGCGGCGGTGGCCGATGCCAAGCTGAATCTGGCCTTCACCCAGATCAAGGCGCCCATCGCCGGGCGCGTCGGCCTGCGCCAGCTGGACGGCGGCAACCTGCTGTCCGCCAACGACAGCACCGTGGTGGCCGTCATCACCCAGACCCAGCCGATCTCGGTGGTCTTCACCCTGCCGGAAAGCCAGCTGGGCGAATTGCTCAGGCGTGCCCGCGCCGGCCAGACCCTGCCGGTCGAAGCCTGGGATCGCGGCGGTTCGCGCAAGGTCGCCGACGGCACCCTGCAGAGCTTCGACAACCAGATCGACACCGCCACCGGCACCCTCAAGTTCCGCGCCCGTTTCGCCAACGGCGACGAGGCGCTGTTCCCCAACCAGTTCGTGACCGTGCGCGTGCGTGAACAGGTGTTGGAGCAGGCGCTGGTGGTGCCTTCGGCCTCCATCCAGTTCGGCTCCAATGGCACCTTCGCCTACGTGGTCGGGGCCGACAACAAGATCCAGGTGCGCAGCCTCAAGCTGGGGCCGGATGACGGCAGCCTGACCGTGGTCACCGAGGGCCTGGCCGCCGGTGACCGGGTGGTGACCGAAGGCACCGATCGCCTGCGCGAGGGCAACGAGGTGGAGGTGGTCACCGGGGCCTCGGCGGCGCCCAGCGAACCGGCCAAGCCGGCGGTACGCAAGCCCGGCAAGACCCAGGGCTGACCGGCCGCGATGGATATCTCGCGCCCCTTCATCCTGCGCCCGGTCGCCACCACCCTGTTGATGGTGGCGCTGCTCATCGCCGGTCTGCTGGCCTATCGCCTGCTGCCGGTCGCGGCCCTGCCGCAGGTGGACTATCCCACCATCCGCGTGCTCACCCTCTATCCGGGCGCCAGTCCCGACGTCATGACCAGCGCCGTCACCGCACCGCTGGAGCGCCAGTTCGGGCAGATGCCCGGCCTGTCGCAGATGGCCTCCACCAGCTCCGGCGGGGCTTCGGTCATCACCCTCAGATTCAATCTCGAGTTGGACCTGTCGGTCGCCGAGCAGGAGGTCCAGGCGGCGATCAACGCGGCCAACAACCTGCTGCCCAACGACCTGCCGGCGCCGCCGGTGTACAACAAGGTCAATCCGGCCGATACGCCCATCGTCACCCTGGCGATCAGCTCCAGGACCTTGCCGCTGCCCACGCTCTACGACCTGGTCGATACCCGCATGGCGCAGAAGCTGGCCCAGGTGAGCGGGGTGGGGATGGTCAGCCTGGCCGGTGGCCAGCGCCCGGCCGTGCGCATCCAGGTCGATCCGGACAAGCTCGCCGCCCACAACCTGACCCTGGCCGACGTGCGCAGCCTGGTCACCAGCGAAAACACCAACCAGCCGAAGGGCAGCTTCGACGGTCCCACCCGGGTCGCCACCCTGGACGCCAACGACCAGTTGCGCGACCCCAAGGCCTACGGCGACCTGATCCTCAACTACGCCGACAACGGCGCCCTGCGCCTGGGTGACGTCGCCACCATCGCCCAGGGCGCGGAGAACGACCGCCTGGCCGCCTGGGCCAATCGCAGCGGCGCTATCCTGGTCAATGTCCAGCGCCAGCCTGGCGCCAACGTCATCCAGACCGTCGACCGCATCCAGGCGCTCTTGCCCAGCCTCAGGGAAAGCCTGCCGGCCGGTCTCGACATCGCCGTGCTCAGCGACCGTACCGAGACCATCCGCGCGGCGGTCACCGACGTCCAGCACGAGATGCTGCTGGCGGTGGGGCTGGTGGTCATGGTCACCTTCGTCTTCCTGCGCCGCTTCAGCGCCACCCTGATCCCCTCGGTGACGGTGCCGCTGTCGCTGATCGGCACCTTTGGCGCCATGTACCTGGCCGGCTTCTCGCTGAACAACCTGTCGCTGATGGCCCTGACCATCGCCACCGGGTTCGTCGTCGACGACGCCATCGTCATGCTGGAGAACATCTCCCGGCATCTGGAAGAGGGCGCCACGCCCCTGGAAGCGGCGCTCAAAGGCGCCCGCCAGATCGGCTTTACCCTGGTGTCCCTGACCGTCTCGCTGATCGCGGTGCTCATCCCGCTGCTGTTCATGCAGGACGTGGTCGGCCGGCTGTTCCGCGAATTCGCCATCACCCTGGCGGTGGCCATCCTCATCTCCCTGGTGATCTCCCTGACGCTCACGCCGATGATGTGCGCCCGGCTGCTCAAGCGCGAGGAGGCCGCGGAACATCGACTGGTCTGGCTGGAGCGGCTGATCGCCGGCTACGGTCGCGCGCTGCGCTGGTCGCTGGCCAACCGGGCGCTGATGCTGCTGCTGGCGGTCGCGACCTTCGTGCTCACCGCGGTGCTCTACCTGCTGGTGCCCAAGGGCTTCTTTCCGGCCCAGGACACCGGCTCCATCCAGGGCATCACCGAGGCGCCCCAGTCCATCTCCTTCCGCGGCATGAGCGAGCGCCAGCAGGCGCTGGCCGAGGTGGTGCTGCAGGACCCGGCGGTGGCGAGCCTGTCGTCCTACATCGGCGTCGACGGCGACAACGTCACCCTCAACAGCGGCCGCATGCAGATCAACCTCAAGCCGCAGAGCGAGCGCGACGTGACGGCCCAGGAGGTGATCGACCGCCTGCGTCCCGAGGTCGCCAAGGTGGTGGGCATCACCCTCTACATGCAGCCGGTGCAGGACCTCAGCGTCGAAGACCGGGTCAGCCGGACCCAGTACCAGCTCAGCCTGGACTCGCCCGATGCCAATCTGCTCGACACCTGGGTGCCGCGCCTGACCCAGGCCCTGCAGCAACGCCCGGAAGTCACGGATGTCACCAGCGACCTGCAGAACAAGGGCCTGCAGTTGTACCTGACCATCGACCGAGACGCCGCGGCGCGCCTCGGTGTCCAGGTCTCGGCCATCACCGACGCCCTCTACGACGCCCTCGGTCAGCGGCAGATCTCGACCATCTACACCCAGGCCAACCAGTATCGGGTGGTGCTGGCCAGCGCCGCCGCCGACAGCCTCGGGCCTGATGCCCTCAGCCAGGTCTGGGTGAAGGCGGGCGGTGGTACCTCGTCCAGCGGCAGCAGCGGCACCGGAACGGCCACCACCAGCGAAACCACCACGGACACCAGTCGCGCGCCGGTGCGGCTGTCCAGCCTGGTGAAGATGGAGCAGCGACCGACCCGGCTGGTGATCAACCACCTGAGCCAGTTCCCGGCGGTGACCCTGTCGTTCAACCTGGCCAACGGCGTTTCCCTCGGCGCCGCCGTGGCGGCCATCGATGCGGCCAAGCAGGAGATCGGCCTGCCGGTGGGCATCAACACCCACTACCAGGGCGCAGCGGCGGCCTTCCAGGCCTCGCTGTCCAGTACCCTGCTGCTGATCCTGGCGGCGGTGGTGGTGATGTACATCGTCCTGGGAGTGCTCTACGAGAGCTTCATCCATCCCCTGACCATCCTCTCGACGCTGCCCTCGGCGGCCATCGGCGCGCTGCTGGCCTTGCTGCTCACCGGCAACGACCTCGGCCTGATCGCGGTGATCGGCATCATCCTGCTGATCGGCATCGTCAAGAAGAACGCCATCATGATGATCGACTTCGCCCTCGATGCCGAACGGCACCAGGGGCTGAAGCCTGAAGAGGCCATCTATCAGGCCGCCTTGCTGAGATTCCGGCCGATCCTCATGACCACCCTGGCCGCGCTGTTCGGCGCGGTGCCGCTGATGCTGGCCACCGGCGCCGGCGCCGAGTTGCGCCAGCCGCTGGGCCTGGTGATGGTCGGCGGCCTGCTGGTCAGCCAGGTACTGACGCTGTTCACCACCCCGGTGATCTACCTGGCCTTCGACAGCCTGGGCGAGCGCCTGGGTCGGCGCAGGACGGCCTGAGGTGAATCTCTCGGCGCCCTTTATCGCCCGGCCGGTCGCGACCCTGCTGCTGAGCCTGGCGCTGCTGCTGCTCGGCGCCATCGCCTTCCGGCTGTTGCCGGTGGCGCCCCTGCCGCAGATGGACTTTCCCACCATCACGGTCTCGGCGACCCTGTCCGGCGCCAGTCCCCAGGTGATGGCCTCCAGCGTCGCCACGCCGCTGGAGCGTTCCCTGGGCACCATCGCCGGCATCAGCTCCATGACCAGCCGCAGCAGCCAGGGCTCGACCCAGATCATCATCCAGTTCGACCTGGACAAGGACGTCAACACTGCCGCCCGCGAGGTGCAGGCGGCCATCAACGCCTCGCGCAACCTCTTGCCCAGCGGCATGCGCCAGATGCCGCGCTATCGCAAGGTCAATCCGTCCCAGGCACCCATCATGGTGTTCTCCCTGACTTCCAAGACGCTGAGCAAGGGCGAGCTGTACGACCTGGCGTCCACGGTGCTGGCGCAGAGCCTGTCCCAGGTCAACGGCGTGGGCGAGGTGCAGATCGGCGGCAGCTCCCTGCCAGCGGTGCGCGTCGAGTTGGAGCCGCGGCAGCTGGAGCACTATGGCCTGGCGCTGGATGACGTCCGCACCGCCATCAACAGCGCCAACCAGCGCCGGCCCAAGGGCGCGGTGGCCAATGACGAGCACAACTGGCAGATCCAGGCCAACGACCAGCTGTTCAAGGCGGCCGACTACGCGCCCCTTATCATCCGCTACCAGGATGGCGCGGCCTTGCGCCTGCGCGATGTCGCCAAGGTCAGCGACGCCGTGGAAGACCGCTACAACGCCGGCTTCTACAACGACCAGAGCGCCGTGCTGCTGGTGGTCAATCGCCAGGCCAACGCCAACATCATCGAGACCATCGCCGCGCTCAAGGCGCGCCTGCCGGCGCTGGAAGCCATCGTCCCGGCCAGCGCGCGTCTGGAAGTGGCCATGGACAGATCCGGGGTGATCAAGGCGACCCTGCACGAGGCCGAGCTGACCCTGATCATCGCCGTCTTCCTGGTGATCGGCGTGGTCTGGCTGTTCCTCGGTCGGCTGCGCAGCGCGGTGATCCCGGCCCTGGCGGTACCCATCTCGCTGGTGGGTACATTCGCCGTCATGTACATCCTGGGCTTTTCGCTCAACACCCTGTCGCTGATGGCCTTGATCCTGGCGGCAGGGCTGGTAGTGGACGATGCCATCGTGGTGCTGGAGAACATCGCCCGCCACATCGACAACGGCATGGCGCCGCTCAAGGCGGCCTACCAGGGTACCCGCGAGGTCGGCTTCACCCTGCTGTCGATGAACGTCTCCCTGGTGGCGGTCTTCGTCGCCATCCTGTTCATCGGCGGTATCGTCGAAAAGCTGTTCCGCGAATTCTCCCTGACCCTGGCGGCGGCCATCCTGGTGTCGCTGGTGGTGTCCCTGACGCTGACGCCCATGCTCTGCGCACGCTGGCTCAGGCCTCATGATCCGGCCACCGAAAGCCGCCTGCAGCGCTTCAGCGAGCGCGCCCATCGTCGCCTGGTGGCGGGTTACGACCGCAGCCTCGGCTGGGCGCTGCGCCATCGGCGCCTGACCCTGCTCAGTCTGTTCGCCACCATAGCGCTCAACGTGGCGCTCTATGTGGTGGTGCCCAAGACCTTCATGCCGCAGCAGGACACCGGCCAGCTGATCGGCTTCATCCGCGGCGACAACGCCCTGTCGTTCCAGGTGATGCAGCCGAAGATCGAGATCCTGCGCAAGTCGCTGCTGGCCGATCCGGCAGTGGCCAGTGCCTCCGGCTTCGTTGGCAGCTCCGGCTCCGGCAGCGGGGTGAACAACGCGGTGATGCTGATTCGCCTCAAGCCCATCACCGAGCGCCAGCTGGATGCCCAGAAGGTCATCGAGCGCATCCGCGCCAATGCGCCCAAGGTGCCGGGCGCCCAGCTGTTCCTCATGGCCGACCAGGACCTGAGATTCGGCGGGCGCCAGCAGAGTACCTCGTCCTATGAGTACAACCTGCTCTCCGGCGACGTCGGGCTGCTGGAAACCTGGCAGCCCAAGGTGCTGGCCGCGCTCAAGGCGCTGCCGGAGCTGACCGCGGTGGACGGCCGCGAAGGCAGCACCCAGCAGATCACCCTGCAGATCGACCGCGAGAAGGCCAAGCGCCTCGGCGTGGACATGGAGACCGTGGCTGCGGTACTCAACAACTCCTTCGCCCAGCGGCAGATCTCGACCATCTATGAGCCGCTCAACCAGTACAAGGTGGTGATGGAGATCAATCCGCGCTATGCCCAGGACCCGACCGTCCTCGAGCAGGTGCGGGTCATCACCGCCAGCGGCGCCCAGGTGCCGCTGGCGGCCTTCGCCTACTACACCAACAGCCTCGCCGAGGACCGCGTCACCCACGACGGCCAGTTCGCCTCGGAAAGCATCAACTTCGACCTGGCGCCGGATGTCAGCCTGGAACAGGCGACCCGGGCGGTGCAGCGCGCCGTGGCCGCCATCGGCCTGCCCAGCGATGTGCAGGGGCGCCTGGGCGGCTCCGCCAACATCTTCGCCAGCACCGTGTCCGGGCAGCCGCTGATGATCCTCGGCGCCCTGGTGCTGGTCTACATCGTGCTCGGCGTGCTCTACGAAAGCTATGTCCACCCCTTGACCATCCTCTCGACGCTGCCGTCGGCCGGGGTAGGGGCCTTGCTGGCCATCCAGCTCACCGGTGGCCAGTTCAGCCTGATCTCCATGCTCGGGCTGTTCCTGCTGATCGGGGTGGTGAAAAAGAACGCCATCATGATGGTGGACCTGGCGCTGCAGCTGGAACGCCAGCAGGGCCTGACGCCCGAGGAGGGCATCCGTCAGGCCTGCCTGCTGCGCCTGAGGCCCATCCTCATGACCACCATGGCCGCCATCCTCGGCGCCGTACCGCTGCTGATCGGCGATACCGAAGGCGCCGAAATGCGCCAGCCGCTGGGCCTGGTGATCGTCGGCGGGCTGGTGCTGAGCCAGATTCTCACGCTCTACACCACCCCGGTGGTCTATCTCTATTTCGAACGCCTGCGCCGCCGCGTCAATCGCTGGCGCGGCATCCGTACCGACGCTGCCCTGGATACGCCGCTATGACCCCAACCCTGCGCCTGCCGACGCTGACCCTGGCTCTGCTGCTGGCCGGCTGTACCCTGGGCCCGGACTACCAGCGGCCGACCACCACGGTGCCGGTCGCCTATCGCCACGCCGAAGGCTGGCAGGCGGCGGCGCCCAAGGACCTGGAGATCCGTGGCGACTGGTGGCGGCGCTATGACGATCCGACCCTCGACCGTCTGATGGTCCAGCTCAACCAGCGCAACCAGAGCCTGGCCCAGGCCGAGGCGACCTATCGGCAATCCCTGGCCCTGGTCAGCCAGGCACGGGCTTCGCTGTTCCCAACCCTCTCCAGCAGCCTGGGCGCCACCCGCTCCGGGCGCGGGGGTGGTTCGGGCAGCAACACCGTCATCCGCAACTCCAATGGCACCAGCAGCACCGTCAGCAGCGGTGGCTCCAGCACCATCAGCAACGCCTACGACGCCAGTCTGGGGGTGAGTTGGGAGCTGGATCTCTGGGGCCGCGTCCGGCGCCAGGTGGAGGCGGATCGGGCCTCTGCCCAGGCCAGCGCCGCGGAGCTCGCGGCCACCCGCCTGAGCCTGCAGACGCAACTGGCGACCAACTACCTGCAACTGCGCGTACTGGACGCCCAGCAGCGACTGCTCGACGCCACCGTGGCCGCCTACGAGCGATCCCTGCGCCTGACCCAGAATCAGTACCGCGCCGGCATCGTCACCCCGGCGGATGTGGCCCAGGCCACCACCCAGCTGAAGAGCACCCAGGCCGACGCCATCGACCTCAGGTATCAGCGTGCCCAGCTGGAAAACGCCATCGCGGTGCTGGTCGGCGAAGTCCCGGCCAATTTCCAGCTGGCCGCGGTCAAAACGATTCCCGAGTTGCCGCCGCTGCCGAGCGCCGTGCCCTCGACGCTGCTCGAACGTCGTCCGGACATCGCCCAGGCCGAGCGCCAGGTCATGGCCGCCAATGCCGCCATCGGCGTCGCCGAAGCCGCCTATTATCCCGACCTGACCCTGAGTGCCAGCGGTGGCTACAGCGCCAGCCAGTGGGGCAACCTGATCAGCACGCCAAATCGCTTCTGGTCGATCGGGCCGTCCTTTGCCCTGTCGCTGTTCGATGGCGGCCTGAGACGCGCTCAGGTGGAGTCCGCCGAGGCCAGCTACGACGCCAGCGTCGCCGGTTATCGCCAGACCGTGCTCGCGGGCTTCCGCGAGGTGGAAGACTATCTGGTGCAGTTGAGTACCTACAGCGACGAAGCCGGCGTGCGCCAGGAGGCCCTGGATGCCGCGCGCCGCGCCCTGCAACTGGCCGAGAACCAGTACCAGGCCGGCCTGATCGGCTATCTCGACGTGGTCACCCTGCAGACCACCGCCCTGAGCAACGAGCGCACCAACCTGACCCTGCTCGGCAGTCGCCTCAGCACCAGCGTCCAGCTGATCGCCGCGCTCGGCGGTGGCTGGGATGGCAATCTCACGACGCCCGCACCGCCACGGCGGCCCTGATCCTGAGCAGGAAAAAGCCGCGCAGCTTCTGGATTGTCGAGGCTGCGGGCGCGCCAGCGGTCGAGGCACGACGGCCGATCACCGGCGCGCCGGAGCGGATGGAGCTGAACGCTTGCGTGGATAGCCCCCTCTCCCTGCGGGAGAGGGATGGGGTGAGGGGGCTCTTTGCCGCGAAGTCCCCAGTGGAACAGGCTGCGCCGTTTTCCACGCTACTGCACGGGAGGGCAACGTCACGCCCCAGCGGCCCTGACGGCGGGCACAAAAAAGCCGGGCGATGGCCCGGCTTTTTCACGACTGGCGCTTAGTTGGGGAAGAGTTCGCCCAGCTTCATGCTCAGCATCATGTTGCCTTCGACGCGCAGCTTGCCGGACATGAAGGCCTGCATGCCGTCGGTCTCGCCGCTGACGATGCCGGCCAGGGTGGCCTGGTCCATGATCAGGGTGCAATCCGGATCGGCGGCGTCGCCCTGCTGGACGTCGCAGGTGCCGTCCTTGACGACCACGTAGTAGTTGTCACCACCCTCGACGTCGAATTGATAGGTGAGGTCCAGGCCGGCCGCGGCGGAGGGGTCGAACTTGCTCTTCAGGGTGGCGATGGCTTCGGCTGCGCTCATGGCGAGGGTCCTTGTGGTCTTTTTCGATGAGGCCCACTCCAGGCGGAGGGGCAGGGCACTCGACCGAGGGTAGGGGGCGACAGGAGGCCTGTCAACGGATATTCATACGCTTGTTTGAAAGGCGCGGGCGCATGCCCGGCCGGATCACGGCCCACGGCCGGCCTGTGCAGAAAGACCGCCCGGGAGTCGCCGAGTTTCTATCGGTCGGGCGACTCGGTATGCTGGGCAGGGCACTGCTGCCGCCATCCTAGGAGAGTCCGTGGAGTTTCTTGCCGACTATGCCAGTTTCCTGGCCAAAACCGTCACCGTGGTGGTCGCCATCATCGCCGTGCTGCTGTTCACCGCCGCCGTTCGCGGCCGCAACCGGCGCAGCTCGGCCGGCCAGCTGCAGGTACAGAAGCTCAACGACTTCTATCGCGATCTGCGGCTGAGGTTGCAGCAGAGCGTGCTGGGCAAGGAGGCCTTCAAGGCCCTGCGCAAACGCGAGACCAAGGCCGAGAAGACCAAGCGCAAGAGCGAGACCGGCAAATCGCGGGTCTATGTGCTCGACTTCCATGGCGACATCAAGGCCACGGCCAACGAACACCTGCGCAACGAGATCACCGCGGTCCTGACCCTGGCGACGCCCAAGGACGAGGTGGTGGTACGGCTGGAAAGCGGCGGTGGCCTGGTGCACAGCTATGGCCTGGCCGCCTCCCAGCTGGCGCGCATCCGCCAGGCCGGGATCCCCCTGACCATCTGTGTCGACAAGGTGGCCGCCAGCGGCGGCTACATGATGGCCTGCATCGGCGATCGCATCCTCTGCGCGCCCTTCGCCATCCTCGGGTCCATCGGCGTGGTCGCCCAGTTGCCCAATGTCCATCGCCTGCTGAAGAAGCACGACGTGGACTTCGAGGTCTTCACCGCCGGTGAGTACAAGCGCACCGTCACCGTATTCGGCGAGAACGACGAGAAGAGCAAGGAGAAATTCCAGCACGACCTGGACACCACCCACGTCCTGTTCAAGAACTTCGTCTCCCACTACCGGCCGCAGCTCAACATCGACGAGGTCGCCACCGGTGAGGTCTGGCTGGGCCAGGCCGCGCTGGGCAAGCAACTGGTGGACGAACTGCGTACCAGCGACGAATACCTGGCCGAACGGGCCCAGGTGGTCGAGGTCTTTTCGCTGCGTTTCGTCGAGAAGAAATCCCTGCCCGAACGCCTGGGCATGGCGGCGAGTCTCGGTGTCGATCGTCTGGTGACCACCTGGTGGGAGCGTCTGGGCGAGTCGACCCGCTGGCGCTGAGGTCCATAGGACGGGCGGCCCCATAACAAGACTCCAACGGAGGTTCTGCGATGAGCAATTTTCAGGCGCTCTGGGTAACCGAAGGGGCCCATGGTGCTTTTCGGCAAGAAGTGGTGACACGCACCCTGGACGACCTGCCCGCGGGCGAGGTGCTGATCCGGGTGCGCTACTCCTCGCTCAACTACAAGGACGCGCTCTCGGCCATCGGCAACCGCGGCGTGACCCGGCGCTATCCCCATACCCCGGGGATCGACGCGGCGGGCGTGGTGGAGCAGTCCAGCGCGGGCGAATTCGCCGTGGGCGACGAAGTCCTCGTCACCGGCTATGACCTCGGCATGAACACCCCCGGCGGCTTCGGCCAGTACATCCGGGTGCCGGCCGCCTGGGTGATCCGGCGCCCGGACAATCTCGGCCTGCGCGAGGCCATGGTGCTGGGCACCGCGGGTCTCACCGCGGCGCTGTGCGTCGAGAAACTGGAACAGATGGGCCTGACCCCGGAGGCCGGCACCGTGCTGGTCACCGGCGCCAGTGGCGGCGTGGGCAGCCTTGCGGTCAAGCTGCTGGCGCGACTCGGCTATCACGTGGCGGCGTCCACCGCCAAGCTGGAGCGCGCGGAGTGGCTGCATCGCCTGGGCGCCCGGCAAATCCTCGACCGCGCGACCCTGGCCGATGGCGTCGGCAAGCCGCTCCTGGATCAGCAGTGGGCCGGAGCGGTGGATACCGTCGGCGGCGACATCCTCTTCAACGTCATCAAGTCGCTGGAATACGGCGGCAGCGTGGCCTGCTGCGGCATGACGGCGGGCACCAAGTTCGAAGCCGGGGTCTTTCCCTTCATCCTGCGCGGAGTGAATCTGCTGGGCGTGGATTCCGTCGAGTTGCCACTGATGGCCAAGGCCGCGCTCTGGGACAAGCTTTCGGTGCAGTGGAAGCTGGACGACCTGGACAGCCTGACCCGCGAGGTCGGCCTGGAGGAACTGCCCGATACCATCAGCCAGATCCTCGCCGGCAAGATGGTGGGCCGGGTGGTGGTCGATCTCGGTTGAGCGAAGGCCAGGCAAAAAGAAACCCGCCATGGCGGGTTTCTTTTTGCGTCCAAGCCAGCGATCAGGCCTGGCGACGGCGGAATAGCGGCTCCGGTTGGTCGACCGCGCTCTGGTAGGTCACGCTGAAGTCGCGCAGACCGGCCAGGGCCGCTTCCGGATCGCGGTCGGCGCGGACCACATAGGCGTCGAAGCCGCAGCGCTTGAGAAAGAACAGCTGGTCCTGCAGCACATCGCCGATGGCGCGCAACTCGCCAGTCCAGCCGAAGCGCTCGCGCAGCAGCCGGGCGTAGGAGTAGCCGCGACCGTCGACGAAGGCCGGGAAGTTGATGGCGATCAGATCGAAATGCTCAAGGTCGCCGGCGATGCTTTCCGGCTCTTCGTCGCTGTCCAGCCAGATGCCCAGTTTGCCGTCGCGGCAGGTGAGGGCATGGCCGTGCTCCAGCCACAGGGCGGCCGGGATGATCACGTCGTCGCTGTTGGGAACGTCTGCGAAGGCGACGTCCTTGGGCAGCAGGTGCCAGTTGTCGGTGACCAGCTGGTCGCCCTTAATGATTCTTTGCATAGACGCGCTCCTTGAAGGGGTCGATACCGATACGGCGGTAGGTGTCGATGAAGCGCTCGTCTTCGGTGCGTTGCTCGACGTAGACGTTGATCAGCTTGCCGATCACCTCGGGCATCTGGTCCTGGGCGAAGGAGGGGCCGAGGATCTTGGCCAGGGTGGCGTCGCGGCCGGCGTCGCCGCCCAGGGACACCTGGTAGAACTCCTCGCCCTTCTTGTCCACGCCGAGGATGCCGATGTGGCCGACGTGGTGGTGGCCGCAGGCGTTCATGCAGCCGGAGATGTTGAGGTCCAGCTCGCCAATGTCGAACAGATAGTCCAGGTCGTCGAAGCGGCGCTGGATGGATTCGGCGATGGGGATCGACTTGGCGTTGGCCAGGGAGCAGAAATCACCGCCCGGGCAGCAGATCATGTCGGTCAGCAGGCCGATGTTGGGGGTGGCGAAGCCATGCTCGCGCAGCGCGTGCCACAGCTCCAGCAACTGGTCCTGGCGCACGTCGGCGAAGATGACGTTCTGCTGGTGGGAGGTGCGCAGCTCGCCGAAGCTGTAGCGATCGGCCAGGTCGGCCATGGCGTCCAGCTGGCGATCGGTGACGTCGCCGGGGGCCACGCCGGTGGGCTTGAGCGACAGGGTCACGGCGACATAGCCCGGACGCTTGTGGCGGAAGGTGTTGCGCTGGCGCCAGCGGGCGAAGCCGGGGTGCTCGGCGTCCAGGCGGGCGAGGGCCTCGTCCTGGTCCTGCAGCTCGGCATAGGCCGGATCGACGAAGAAGGCGGAGACCCGCGCGACCTCGGCGTCGGTCAGGGTGATGGGACCGTCCTTGAGGTGGGCCCATTCGGCCTCGACCTTTTCGGCGAAGGCCTCGGCGCCCAGGGCCTTGACCAGGATCTTGATGCGCGCCTTGAACTTGTTGTCGCGGCGACCGTAGCGGTTGTAGACCCGCAGGGTGGCTTCCAGGTAGCTGAGCAGATGCTGCCAGGGCAGGAATTCGCGGATGAATTCGCCGGTGTGGGGGGTACGGCCCTGGCCGCCGCCGACCAGCACGCGGAAGCCCAGCTCGCCGGCCTCGTTGCGCACCGCTTCCAGGCCGATGTCGTGCACCTCGATGGCGGCACGATCCAGCGCGGCGCCGTTGACGGCGATCTTGAACTTGCGCGGCAGGAAGGCGAATTCGGGGTGGAAGGTCGACCACTGGCGGATGATCTCGCACCAGGGGCGCGGATCGATCAGCTCGTCGTGGGCGACGCCGGCAAACTGGTCGGTGGTGGTGTTGCGGATGCAGTTGCCGCTGGTCTGGATGGCGTGCATCTGCACGGTGGCCAGCTCGGCGAGGATCTCGGGGACGTCTTCCAGCTCCGGCCAGTTGAACTGGAAGTTCTGCCGGGTGCTGATGTGGGCGTAGCCCTTGTCGTAGTCACGGGCGATCTGCGCCAGCTTGCGCACCTGGGTGGTGTTCAGCAGGCCATAGGGCACGGCGACCCGCAGCATGGGCGCATAGCGCTGGATGTAGAGGCCGTTCTGCAGGCGCAGCGGGCGGTATTCTTCGCCACCCAGCTCTCCGGCCAGGAAGCGGCGGGTCTGGTCGCGAAACTGGGCGACACGTTCTTCGACGATCCGTTGATCGTACTGATCGTAAACGTACATGGTCATCCTGCTGTCAGGCGGCGCGCACGGCTGCGCGTGATCGAAGTCTTGGGCACCCCGGGGGCGCTCTGGCGACTTTTCTAGGCCGTGCACGATAGCAGCAGGTCTATATGCTTAAAAGCGATGTTTCTTTATATATAAATCTATTCCGGCGATAAGCGGAGAGTGGGTGGGCGGCGCCGGACACCGCCCACCGCGGGCCTCAGTTGAGGCCCAGCTTGCCGCGCAGGGTGGAGAGGTCTTCGGCCAGGGTGTTGACCGGACCGACCAGGGCCTTGCGGTCACGCTCGCTGACCTTGTCGTAGGTCTCGAAGCCGCCGTCCTTGGTCTTGTACTTGGCCAGGATCTTGTCGACCGTGGCGAAGTTCTTGTCGACCTTGGCGACGAAGGCCTGGTCCTGCTTCTCGATCTGCGGGCGGAACAGGTCGACGATCTTCTTGGCGCCATCGACGTTGGCCTGGAAGTCGTAGAGATCGGTGTGGCTGTAGCGCTCTTCCTCGCCCGACACCTTGGTCGCCGCCACTTCCTCCATCAGCGCCGCAGCGCCACCCACCACCTTTTCCGGCGGGAAGGTCAGGCCGTCGACGCGGGCCTGCAGGTCCTTGACGTCGGCCAGCAGCTTGTCGGCGACGGGACCCTGGCCCTCGGTGGTGTTCTGGGTGAAGAGTGCGTATTCCAGGCGGTGGAAGCCGGTAAAGTCCTCGGATTTCACGCCCTGCTCATGGTCGTCTTCGCGGGAGTCGATGGCGGCGTCCAGGTCGCTGAACAGCTCGGCGATGGGCTCCACCTGCTCGTAGGAGACCCGCGTCGGCGCATAGAGCTTGCGCGCGGTGGCCAGGTCGCCGCGCTTGACCGCCGCGGTGAAGGCCTGGGTCTGCTCGGTGAGCTTGGCCAGGTTGTCGGTGACATAGATCTTGTAGTCGGAGATGGGGCCGACCAGATCCAGCGGCGAGTTGGCCGCGAAGGCCGGCGTGGCGAGGGCCAGACCGAGGGCAATGGCGAGGAACGAGCGTTTCATTCGACTTCTCCTGTCGAGGTATTAAAGCGATGCGGCGGCCAGCAGGCTGCGGCCGAGGTAGTCCTTGGCATCGGTGATCCCCGGCAGGACGAAGAAGTAACCGCCGCCGATGGGCTTGATGTATTCCTCCAGGGGCTCACCATCCAGCCGCTTCTGCACGGCGATGAAGCCCTGTTCCAGGTCGGCCTGGTAGGCGATGAACAGCAGGCCCATGTCGAGCTGGCCGTTCTTGCGCACACCGTTGGAGTAGTTGAAGGGGCGGCGCAGGATCAGGTTGCGCTGGCTCTCCGCGGTGCGGGGATTGGCCAGGCGGATATGGGCGTCCAGCGGCGTGACCTTGCCCTTGGGATCGCTGGCATAGTCCGGCACATCGGTCTCGTGACCGCCGGCCATGGGCGCGCCACTGGCCTTGCGCCGCCCGAAGATGGCTTCCTGTTCCTGCAGCGGGGTGCGATCCCAGCGCTCGACGAAATTGCGGATGATGCGCACCGCCTGATAGCTGCCCTGGGCCGCCCAGGCCGGCTCGCCGCTGCCGGGCTGGACCCAGACGATCCGGTCCATCGCCTGCTGGTCGGTGGAGTCGGGGTTGGCCGAGCCATCGCGAAAGCCCAGGAAGTTGCGCGCGCTCTCGGCGGGCTGACCGGGTGGCGGATCCTGCACCGGCACGCTGCCTTCCTGCTTCCAGCGGATCGCCAGCAGGTCGGGCAGATTCTTCACGATGTCGCGCAGGGCGTGGATGTTGGTGTCCGGGGTGTTGGCACAGAATTGCAGGCAGAGATCGCCGTGGCAGCAGTCCGCTTCCAGGGCGTCGTTGGGAAAGCCGGTCATGCGCTGCAGCTGCCGCGGCTTGACCGCGGTGAGGCCGAAGCGGTCATCGAAGAGCGATTCGCCCACCGAGACGGTGATGGTCAGGTTGTCCGGCGTCACCACAGGACCGAGGATGCCGGAATCCAGCGGTGGCAATTTGGGGTCGACCTCGGGCACCGGGCCGCCCTGCATGAGAAAGCGGATGCGCTCGTCGAGGGTCCGCAGCAGGCGTTCCAGGTCCTCGCGATCGCTGGCCAGCACATCGAAGGCCACGATCATTCCGGCCGCCGGCCGTGGGGTGACGATGCCGCTCTGGTGCAGGCCAAGGAACGCCTGGCGCTGATGGGTATTGGCGCTGCCGGGGGCACGGGTCACCTCGGCGGTGCTGGCCGCCCGGGCGTGCATCGGGCAGAGCCCGGCACCGGCCAGGGCCACGCTGGCGGCGCCGAGGCCACCCAGCAGGCGGCGACGTTCGATGTTGGGCTGATCGGGAGCGGACTTCTTCATGGCGTGGTCTTGGTCGCGGCCAGGCCCAGGGCCGGGGCGATCTGGTCGAGGGAGTCGGCCAGTGCCTGGGCCGCGGCGGCGATGCGCTGGCGGTCGTCGGGGGAAAGGGTGGAGTAGGGACGCTGGACATCGCCCAGGGCCGTAGCGAAGGCGTCGGCCTGGGTATCCAGGCGGTGCTGCAGCTCGGGATGACCCTTGCCGAGCAGGGGGCGCAGCAACTCGATCACCTTGCGCGTGCCATCCAGATTGGCGGCGAAGCCGGGCAGCACGAGCTGGCTGTAGCGCTCTTCCTCACCCGAGATCCGGGTGCCGGCCAGGTTGTGCAGCAGGCGCGCGGCATTGCCACTGAGTTGTTCCGGCGGCAGCGACTGGCCGAGCAGGGCGTCGCGCAGGGCGGCGGCGTCCTGCTCGAGGCGAGTGGCGACCGCTGTCAGGCCCTGGGTGCTGTTGCCAGCGAAGAGGCCCTGTTCGAGGCGATGGAAGCCACCAAAGGCCGGATCCTGTTCGCGCTTTTCGTAGTAGTCGGCGCGGGCATTGAGGCGATTGTCCAGTTCGGCGAAGCGCTGCGCGGTCGCCGCCAGGCGCTGGTAGGGCAGGCGGGCGGCCGCATAGGCGGCGCGTGCCTGCTCCAGGTCGCCCGCGGTCAGCGCCTGCTGCAGGGTGGCGAGACCCTGCAGCAGCAAGCGGCTCTGCTGATTCAGGTAGACGCGGTATTCCGACAGCGGGCCGACGAACTGGGTCAGGGTCGGACCGGCCTTGCTGGCGGCTTCCGAGGCGGCGGTCGGGAGTACCTTCAGGGTGCCTCGCGGATTGCTCAGCAGACCGCAGGTGATGGCGTAGTCGCCGGGGGCCAGGGTGGCATTGATGACCTGACTGAGGCCGGGGGCGATGTTCTCGCGCTCCTCGACCACCAGGACGCCATCGAGAATCTCCCACTCCACCGCCCGGTCCGAGCGGTTGACGATACGAAAGCGCGCCGGCCCGGCGGGTACCTGCAGGGCGTTGGGTTCGCAGCGATTGGCGAGGATGTCGACCTTGATTTCGCCGTCGGCCACGGTGGCGTGACGCTCGCCTGCGGCGCGCGAGGCATAGTAGAAGGCCGCGGCGGCTGCGATCAGCAGGGTGGCCGAGCCGACCACGGCCAGGCGCAGCGCCAGGGAGCCCTGCTTCGGCGGATGGGGGTTGGCGTGATTCAAGACGGGCGCTCCAGCGAGGCAGGGGTGGTCACGGCAGGACGCTGGGGCGGCGCCGGGGTGCGGAAGAACAGCGGCAGGGTGACGGCCAGGAACAGCAGATAGGCGCCCAGCGTGCTGACGGTCGGAGTGTCCTGGTAGCCGAACATCCCGGCCAGCACCGTACCGACCGGGCCGTCGGCGGGCAGCGCGTGACTCCAGTCGAAGACCACCTGCTGCAGCGAATTCCACAGGCCGGCTTCATGCAGCGCCTTGACCGAGTTGGTGAACAGGCCGGCCGCGACGAAGAGGATGAACAGGCCGGTGAAGCGGAAGAACTTGCCCAGGTTCAGTCGTACGCCGCCGGTATAGAGGCCATAGCCCACGGCGATGGCGATGATCAGCCCCAGCAGGGCACCCAGGGGCGCGCCGGGGCCGGCGCTCTGCTGGAAGATCGCCAGCAGGAAGAACACGGTTTCCAGGCCTTCGCGAGCGACCGCCAGGAAGACCATGCCGATCAGGGCATAGACCTGGTTGCGCGAGGCGGACAGGGCGTTTTCCAGGGAGTCGTGCAGTTCGGTCTTGATCGAGCGCGCCGCCTTGCGCATCCAGAACACCATGGAGGTGAGGATGGCGGTGGCCGCCAGACCGACCACCGCTTCGAACAGCTCCTGCTGACGCTGCGGGAATTCGGCGCTGGCCAGTTGCAGGCCGGCGCCGACGAACAGCGACAGGGCGGCGGCCAGCATGACGCCGATCCAGACCGCTGGCATCCAGTGGCCGCGACCGGTGCGTTGCAGGTAGCTGGCGATGATGCCAACGATGAGCGCCGCTTCGATGCCTTCGCGGAGCATGATCAGAAAGGGAACGAGCATGAAAGCTATCACCGACAGAAGCGAAGGGGCGCAGAGGCGCCCGGAGGTCGGTGATTTGTATCACAATGATTCGGATTGTTAAATGCGGATGATTCTCGTGCCTCGCGGATCCGCTGACTGGTTGGCAGCGGATCCCCGTATTGCAGAGCCTCAGGCGCGAAAGACCACGGCGGTATCCGGCGCCTTGCCGGTAGAGAAGCGGTGGATCTCGCGCCAGCTGCGCAGATCGACCACCGCTAGCTGGTTGTCCTCCTGGGCCGCGAAGAGCCGCTCGCCGCGGGGATCGAGGTTGAGTCCGGGCACGGCGCTGCCCATGGGCAGATAGGCAACTTCAGCGAGGGTATCGGGCCGCAGCAGCGAGAGGCTCTTGTCCGACAGGTTGGAGACCAGCAGGCGGCCATCGGGCAGGGCGGCTACCCGTACCGCTTCGCCGCGCAGCTTGACCTGGCGGATCGGCGTCAGGTCGCGGGCATCCAGCGCATGTAGGATGCCGGCGAAGCGATCCAGCACATAGAAGGTGCGCTCGTCCGGACTCAGGCAGCAGCCCTCCGGCGCCTGGCCGAGGTACCTCTTCACCGGCAGCACTGCAGGATTGTGCGCATCGACCAGGATCACCAGACCGCTCAGGGTGTCGGCAACGTAGGCGCGGCGTCCGTCACGGGTCAGGACGAAGTAGTGGCTGCGGGTGCCACCAACCGGGACGATCTGGCTGGGATATTCGGCGGTGGCGGGGCGATCGAAGCGGATGAGCAGCGAGTCGGTCTCGCTCAGCACATAGAGGCGACCCTGGTCGTCCAGGCGCATGCCGTGCAGGCGGTGATAGGGCGACAGGTCGATGGCTCTCACCAGCCGGCGCTCGGCGAGATCGATCACGCTGACCTGATGGCCGCCTTCGCCGGGCGCCTGCCAGCTCTTGACCCCGTACTGGCCGACGTAGGCATAGCGACCCTGGCGGTCCGCGACGATTTCATGGGGTTGCTCGGGCAATTCCAGACTGCCGATGCGCTTGCCATCGGCCAGGCGATAGAAGCCGAGGCCGGGGGCTTCCTTCTCGACCAGGGCGAGGTATTCGTCGCCCGCTGCGAGGGCATTGAGCGGATAGCCGCCCAGCAGGGGCAGGGCGGCACTGGCAGCCAGCAGGCCGAGGGTCCGGCGGCGATTCAGGTGGGGCATAGGAGGTCTCCCGAGCGGCAAGCCTCCCTGCCAGGGTCAAGCATCCGTGCTAGTCGAATAGACCCTTGAACCAGGTCCAAACTCCGAAGGAGTAATCGGGAAAGATGTCGATGCCCAGCGCCGACTTGAGCAGATAGAGAAGCAGCAGACCCACCAGGCCACAGGCCAGCAGGATCACCGCCAGCAAGGTGGCCTTGCCGAGCAGGGACAATTCCTGCTCCAGGCGGGAGAGTTGACGGTAGTTGCGACCGGCGAGGAAGACGAAGTAGTAACGGCGGTGCCAGAACTTGACGGTGCCGCGCAGATCGACGCTGTGCTTGCCCCAGCTGCGGGTGCCGAAGGCCAGCTTGAGGGCTTCCAGCTGCTCCTCGGTAAAGGATTCGCGCAGCTCTTCGGGCAGGCGTTCCTTCAGACCGGCGATGAAGGGGTCGTGGCGTTTGATGCGATCCTGCATGGAAAAAGCTTCCCTCTGAATGGTGCGAGTGCACTCTGAGAGGCCGCCCGGCCTGGCGTTCCGCCAGATCTGATGGGCGGGGCCAGTCGCAGGACGATCGGTCAGACGCTGACGCGCACCGGGCGCAGCACCTCGGCCCGGGCCCGCAACTGGCCACAACCGCCATCGACATCCTGGCCCGCGGAATTGCGCACCTTGGTCAGCAGACCGCGGCTGTGCAGGTAGCGCACGATCTGCACGATGCGCTCGCCAGTGGGCCGCTGGTAGTCGTCCACTTCCAGGCTGTTGTAGGGAATCAGGTTGAGCACGCCGTACTTGCCCTTCATCAGCCGCAGCAGTTCGTCCATCTCGTCCTGGCTGTCGTTGATGCCGGCCAGCAGCGTCCACTGGTACTGGATCGGATAGCCGATCAGCCGGGCATAGGCTTCCCCCTGCTCGATCAGCTCGCCGGGTTCGTACCGGGGCGCCTTGGGCAGCAGGCGGGCCCTTCGCTCGGCATGGGTGCTGTGCAGCGACAGCGCCAGCGCCGGCCTGACCGCCTGCTGCGGCAGTCGCTCGAATACCCGCGGATCGCCGACGGTGGAAAACACCAGGTTGCGATGGCCGATGCCACCGGCCGTGCCCAGCAGGTCGATGGCTTCCAGCACGTTGTCCAGGTTGTGCGCCGGCTCGCCCATGCCCATGAAGACCACCTTCTTGACCGGCCTGATGCGTCGCGCCAGGGCCACCTGGGCGACGATCTCGGCGCTGCCCACCTGACGCAGGAGGCCGCTCTTGCCGGTCATGCAGAACACGCAGCCCACCGCGCAGCCGACCTGGGACGACACGCAGAGTCCATCACGGGGCAGCAGCACGCTTTCCACCGCCTGGCCATCGCCGAGGGTCACCAGCATCCGCGCCGAACCGTCGGCGCCCGGGTGCTCCGAGGTCACCCGGGCCAGGCCTTCCAGTCGCGCGGTCAGCGCCGGAATGGCGTGGCGCACCTCCAGGGGCAGGAAGTTTTCCGCCTGCTGGCGCCGGGTGCCGGTGTCCAGGGGCAGCCCCTGACACCAGGCGCGCAGGATGCGGGCGCTGTGCTTGGGCTTGGCGCCGGCATCGGCGAGCAACTGGACGACATCGGAGATACGCATTGGAAAAGGGCAGGTCGAGGGCGGGCGGCGATAATAGGACAGGGCAGGGATGCTATCCTAGTCCTTTGCAAGACGAGGACCCGTCATGAAGTTCATTCACCAGCGCGAGCATCTCAACGAGGGCGACCTGGTCGTCATCCAGAGTTCGGGGGTGTGCAACATCCGCCTGATGAACGATGCCAATTTCCGCAGCTTCAAGAATGGCGGCCGCCACACCTATCACGGTGGCGCCTTCGACACCTTTCCGGCGCGCATCACGGTACCGAGCACTGGCTTCTGGAACATCACCCTGGACACCGTCACCAAACGGCCGATCAGCGTGACCCGCAAGCCCGAGATCAAGCACTCGATCAAGATCGTTCGCCGCTCGCCTTCCGAGCTGCGCTGAGCCGGCGGTCACCCGTCCCTGGGTGACTCCTGCCGCTACTTCGGCTGCAATTCCAGCAGTCGCGCCTTGGCACCGTCTTCCAGCACCCAGAGGCTGCCGTTGGGGCCTTCCTCGACGTCGCGGATGCGCGTGCCCATGGCATAGCGCTCGACCTCGCGCGCCTCTTCGCCCTTGAGTTCGATCCGCACCAGCGCCTTGGACGACAGCCCGCCGATGAAGGCATTGCCTTTCCAGGCGGGGAAGCGGTCGCCTGCGTAGATCATCAGGCCGGCCGGCGAGATCACCGGCGTCCAGGTGATCTTGGGCGGGATGAATTCCGGGCGCGTCGCGTGATCCGGAATCGGCTTGCCGCCATAGTGGTCGCCATTGGAGACCTCGGGATAGCCGTAGTTGCCGCCGCGCTGGATCAGATTCAGTTCGTCGCCACCCTGGGGGCCCATTTCCTGTTCCCACAGGCGGCCCTGGGCGTCAAAGGCGATACCCAGTGGATTGCGATGGCCCAGCGACCAGACCTGGGCCGCGACGCCGCCCTGCTGGGCGAAGGGGTTGTCGGCCGGCGTGCTGCCATCGTCGTTGAGGCGGATGAGCTTGCCCAGGTTGCCGCTCATGTCCTGGGCCGGGGTGAATTTCTGCCGTTCCCCCGAAGTGATCCACAGCTTGCCGTCCGGGCCGAATCTCATGCGATGGCCATAGTGACCGTTGCCGGTGACCTTGGGCGTCTGCCGCCAGATCACCTTGAGATCGCCCAGCGAACCACTGCCGTCCTGCTTCAGGGTCAGCTTGGCCCGGGCGACCGCCGCGCCCTGGGTGCCGTCTTCGCCGGCCTCGGCATAGCTGAGGTAGATCAGCCCGTTGCTGGCGTATTGCGGATGCAGGATGACATCGCCCAGCCCGCCCTGGCCGGCGGCGACCACCTTGGGTACCCCGCTGATATCCTGGGCCTTGCCGGTCTGCACGTTCAGGTGCTTGAGGACGCCGCCTTTCTCGGTGACCAGGGCGGTGCCGTCCGGCAGGAAGGCGATGGCCCAGGGTGCGTCCAGGGTGGCCCGTGGTGTGGCGGTGAAGGGCCACTGAGCTTCACTCAGCGCCTGGGGCGCGGCACTGGCGTTCAGGGTGGCGAGACCGAGCAGGAGACTGCCGGCGGCTAGGGTAAGGCCTTTCATGGGCACGCGGTCCTCGTCGATGGAAGTCCCTACACCCTAGTAGGGACGCCCGCGGAAAGGGCCGCGTTTTTGTTACCTGAGGCGTCTGCCAGGCTAGTTGTCGTACCCCAGATTCGGCGCCAGCCAGCGCTCCGTCACCGCCAGCTCCTGGCCCTTGCGCTCGGTGTAGCTGTCCACCTGATCCCGGTCGATCTTGCCCACGGCGAAGTACTGGGCCTCGGGATGGGCGAAGTACCAGCCACTGACGGCGGCGGCGGGGAACATGGCGTAGTGCTCGGTGAGAAAGACGCCGCTGCGACCGGCCTCGTTGAAGCGGGCCTCGGGGTCCAGCAGCTTGAAGAGGGTGGCCTTCTCGGTATGGTCGGGGCAGGCCGGGTAGCCGGGAGCGGGGCGGATGCCCTTGTACTGCTCGCGGATCAGCGCCTCGTTGTCCAGGGTCTCGTCCGCGGCATAGCCCCAGTGCTCCTTGCGCACCCGCTCGTGCAGCCACTCGGCACAGGCTTCGGCGAGACGATCGGCCAGGGCCTTGACCATTATGGAGTTGTAGTCGTCGCCCTTGCGCTCGTAGTCCTTGGCCAGCTCCTCGGCGCCGATGCCGGCGGTGACGATAAAGCCGCCCATGTAGTCGGTGACGCCGGTTTCCTTGGGCGCGACGAAGTCGGCCAGGGACAGGTTGGGCTTGCCCTCGGGCTTGATGGTCTGCTGGCGCAGGTGGTGCAGGGTGGCCAGCGGCTGGCCGTCCTCGCCATAGACTTCCAGGTCGTCGTCACGCACCTGGTTGGCCGGCCAGAAGCCGAACACGGCGCGGGCCTTGATCAGCTTCTCGTCGATCAGCTTCCTGAGCATGGCCTGGGCGTCGTGGAACAGTGCGGTGGCCGCTTCACCCACGACCTCGTCGGTGAGGATGCGCGGGTACTTGCCGGCCAGGTCCCAGGAGATGAAGAAGGGCGTCCAGTCGATGTACTCGGCCAGGACTGCCAGGTCGATGTCCTCCAGCACCCGGGTGCCGGTAAAGCTGGGCGTGGGCGCCTGGTAGCCGAGCCAGTTGAAGGCGGGCTTGTTGGCCACTGCCTTGGCATAGGACAGGCGTTCGGTGCGGGCGCTGCGACTGGCGGTGCGCTCGCGGACCTCGACGTAGTCGGCGCGGGTGCGCTCGACGAAGCCGGCCTTGAGTTCCTTGGACAGCAGCTGAGTAGCTACGCCCACGGCGCGGGAGGCATCGGTGACATAGACCACGGCATCGTTCTTGTACTGCGGCTCGATCTTGACCGCGGTATGGGCCTTGGAGGTGGTGGCGCCGCCGATCATCAAGGGCAGGGTGAAGCCCTGGCGCTGCATCTCCTTGGCGACATGGACCATCTCGTCCAGCGAAGGGGTGATCAGACCGGACAGGCCGATGATGTCGCACTTCTCGGCGATGGCGGTCTGCAGGATCTTTTCCGCCGGGACCATGACGCCCAGGTCGACGATGTCATAGCCGTTGCAGCCCAGCACCACGCCGACGATGTTCTTGCCGATGTCGTGGACGTCGCCCTTGACCGTGGCCATGAGGATCTTGCCCTTGGCTTCGGGCTTGTCGCCTTTCTCCGCCTCGATGAACGGGATCAGGTGCGCCACCGCCTGCTTCATCACCCGGGCGGACTTGACCACCTGGGGCAGGAACATCTTGCCCGAGCCGAACAGGTCGCCGACCACGTTCATGCCGCTCATCAGCGGGCCTTCGATGACCTCGATGGGCCGCGCGCACTGCTGCCGGCATTCCTCGGTGTCCTCGACGATATAGGTGGTGATGCCCTTGACCAGCGCATGCTCCAGGCGTTTGTCCACCGGCAGGCCACGCCATTCCTCGGTCTCGGCCTCCTTGACCGCGCCGCCGCCCTTGTAGTCGTCGGCGATGGCCAGCAGGGCATCGGTGCCGGCCAGGGTACGGTTGAGCACCACGTCTTCGACCCGCTCGCGCAGGGCGGCGGGGATCTCGTCATAGATCTCCAGCTGACCAGCGTTGACGATGCCCATGGTCAGGCCGTTCTGGATGGCGTGGTAGAGGAAGACCGAGTGGATGGCCTCGCGCACCGGGTTGTTGCCACGGAAGGAGAAGGAGACGTTGGACACGCCGCCCGAGGTCAGGGCATAGGGCAGGTTGTCGCGGATGAAGGCGCAGGCGTTGATGAAGTCGACCGCGTAGTTGTTGTGCTCCTCGATCCCGGTCGCCACGGCGAAGATGTTGGGGTCGAAGATGATGTCTTCCGGCGGAAAGCCGACTTGGTTGACCAGGATGTCGTAGGAGCGCGCGCAGATCTCGTTCTTGCGCGCCTCGGTGTCGGCCTGGCCGTCTTCGTCGAAGGCCATGACCACCACCGCCGCGCCGTATCTCTTGCACAGCTTGGCGTGATGGATGAAGGCCTCGACGCCTTCCTTCATGGAGATGGAATTGACGATGCCCTTGCCCTGGATGCACTTGAGACCGGCCTCGATCACCTCCCACTTGGAGGAGTCGATCATGATCGGTACCCGGGAGATATCCGGCTCGGAGGCGATCAGGTTGAGGAAGGTGACCATGGCCGCCTTCGAATCCAGCATGCCCTCGTCCATGTTGATGTCGATGACCTGGGCGCCGGCTTCCACCTGCTGCTGGGCCACTTCCAGGGCCTCGGCGTAGTTCTCCTCGCGGATCAGCCGGGCGAACTTGGCCGAGCCGGTGATGTTGGTGCGCTCGCCGACGTTGACGAACAGCGAGTCGCGGCTGATGGTGAAGGGCTCCAGGCCGGAGAGGCGGCAGGCCTTGGGAATCTCGGGCGGCTGGCGCGGCGGATGCTTGGCGACCGCCTCGGCGATGGCCTGGATATGCGCCGGGGTGGTACCGCAGCAGCCACCGACGATGTTGAGCAGGCCGCTGGCGGCGAATTCCTCGACCACCGCCGCCATCTGCGCGGGGCTTTCGTCGTATTCGCCGAAGGCATTGGGCAAGCCGGCGTTGGGGTGGGCGGAGACGAAGGTGTCGGCCTTGGTCGCCAATTCCTCGACGTAGGGCCGCAATTCCTTGGCCCCCAGGGCGCAGTTGAGGCCGACGGAAATCGGCTGGGCGTGCCGCACCGAGTTCCAGAAGGCCTCGGTGGTCTGGCCCGACAGGGTACGGCCGGAGGCGTCGGTGATGGTGCCGGAGATCATGATCGGCAGCTCGACGCCGACCTCCTCGAACACGCCCTGGACCGCGAAGATGGCCGCCTTGGCGTTGAGGGTGTCGAAGATGGTTTCGATCAGGATGAGGTCGGCGCCGCCTTCGATCAGGCCGCGGGTGGCCTCGGTGTAGTTCTCCACCAGCTCGTCGAAGGTGACATTGCGATAGCCGGGGTTGTTGACGTCCGGAGAGATGGAGCAGGTCCGACTGGTCGGGCCGAGCACCCCGGCGACGAAACGCGGGCGATCCGGGGTCTCCAGGGTCTTGGCGTCGGCCACCTCGCGGGCGACGCGGGCGCCGGCCAGATTCAGCTCATAGGTGATGGCCTCCATGCCGTAGTCGGCCTGGGAGACGCGCGTGGCATTGAAGGTGTTGGTTTCCAGGATGTCGGCGCCGGCATCCAGGTAGGCCTTTTCGATCTCGGCGATGATCTTCGGCTGGGTCAGCAGCAGCAGGTCGTTGTTGCCCTTGACGTCGCTCGGCCAGTCGGCGAAACGCTCGCCACGGTAGTCCGCTTCTTCCAGCCGATAGCTCTGGATCATGGTGCCCATGCCGCCGTCGAGGATGAGGATGCGCTGCGCGAGGGCGTGGCGGAGGGCGGCGAGGCGAGAGCTGCGATCGGTCATGGGCATTCCACAGAGATGAAGAGACGCTGGACAAAGGGTGGCAGCATAGCAAAAGCCGGCGCCTGCCCCGGTATTGGCGACGGTCCATGATGAACAGCGCTCATGCAGGGTCGGCGAGTCTTTCATGGCGAAAACGTCTGACGATCTGGCGCGTCTGGTGGGCAAGCCCTTCAAGTGCTGCTTTACTGGCAATTGACCGACGTTTACTGTGCGTCAAAACAGTGTCATGGAAGGTGGCCGTGATTCCTCTGGTGATATGCGACGACTCGAACATGGCGCGCAAGCAGCTGGTTCGCTCCCTGCCCGAAGGCTGGGCGGTATCCATCACCCAGGCCACCAACGGCGAGGAAGCCCTCACGGCGCTGCGCCAGGGGCTGGGTCAGGTGATGCTGCTGGACCTGACCATGCCGATCCTGGACGGCTACGGCACCCTGGCGGCCATCCGCAACGAAGGCCTGGCAGTCAAGGTGATCGTCGTCTCCGGCGACGTCCAGGACCAGGCGGTGGCCCGGGTGCGCGAACTTGGCGCCCTGGACTTCCTGCGCAAGCCGGCCGATCCCGCCGAACTGGCCGCGGTACTCGAGCGCCATGGTCTCTATAGCCCCAGCCCTGCGGCGCTGCCGGAACCGGTCGCACGTCCCGAGCTGGAGGTGAGCTTCCGCGACGCCTTCCGCGAGGTGGTCAACGTTTCCATGGGGCGGGCCGGCGCGCTGCTGGCCAAGGCGCTGGATGTCTTCGTCCAGCTGCCGATTCCCAACGTCAATATCCTTGAAGTCAGCGAGCTGCACATGACGCTGGTGGACGCCCAGCGCGAGGATCGCCTCAGCGCGGTCTGCCAGGGCTATATCGGCGAGGGTATCGCCGGCGAAGCGCTGCTGATCTTCCACGACTCCGAATTCGACGACATGGCCAAGCTGGTGCGCTGGCGCGAGGCAGGGGAGTCCGGTGACATCGAGATGCTGCTGGATCTGTCGAGCATCATCATCGGCGCCTGCCTGGCCGGCATCGCCGAGCAGTTCGACATCCGCTTTTCCCAGGGGCATCCGACCATCCTCGGCCACCATGCGTCCATCGACGAACTCATCGTCGTCAACAAGACCCGCTGGAAGAAGACCCTGGCGGTCGAACTCAGCTACAGCCTGGAAGGCCATAACGTCCACTTCGATCTGCTGCTGCTGTTCACCGAGGATTCGGTGAAGCGCATCACCCGCAAGATCGGCTACCTGATGAGTTGAGCATGGCGGCACAGATCGATATCAACGAACTCCACTGGCTGCTGGACATCGTGCAGAACATCGATGTCGGCGTGGTGGTGCTGGACCTCGACTACCGCATCGAGGTCTGGAACAGCTTCATGGAAAACCATTCCGGACGGATCCTCAGCGAGGTCAGCCAACAGTCGCTGTTCGCCGTCTTCGCCGAAATCGACGAGGCCTGGTTTCGCGCCAAGGCCGAGAGCGTGGTGCTGCTGGGTACCCGGGCCTTTTCCATCTGGGAACAGCGGCCCTACCTGGTCCACTTCAAGAGCTACCAGCCGATCACCGGCGTGGAAGCCTTCATGTACCAGAACGTCACCCTGCTGCCGCTGCGGGATTCCACCGGTGCCATCGCCCACATCTGCGTGGTGATCTACGACGTCACCGATGTCGCCATCAACAAGCGGCAACTGGAGCTCTCCAACGACAAGCTGCAGGAACTGTCGCGTACCGATCGCCTGACCGGTCTGGCCAACCGTGGTTACTGGGAAGAGCGCCTCACCGAGGAATTCGCCCGCCACCAGCGCTATGGCGGTCGCCTGGCGCTGATGATGCTCGACATCGATCACTTCAAGCGCATCAACGACACCTATGGTCATGCCGTCGGCGATCAGGCGATCAAGGCGCTGGCCGGGGTGATCAAGACCCATGTGCGCAATGCCGACATCGCCGGACGCTACGGCGGCGAGGAATTCGGCGTGGTGCTGCTGGACACGGCGGTGGAAGGCGCCCGGTTGCTCGCCGAGCGCCTGCGCGAGGCGGTCGAGGCCATGCGGCTCGACGTGCTGGGGACGCCCATCGCCTTCACCATCAGTGTCGGCATCACCGATCTGTCGGTGCCCCTGGGCAACCACGAGCAGATGATCCAGCAGGCGGACAAGGCCCTGTACGAGTCCAAGCACAACGGGCGCAACCGAGTGACCAGCTTCGTGCAGCGGCTCGACTGAGACGATTATCCGACTGTTTCACTAGGGCTTTCGTCGAGGGGTGGGGTGGCGTAAACTTGTCACACCTGTTGAGGAGTGACCATGAGCGCCATCACCATTACCGACGCGGCTCAGGATTACCTGGCCGACCTGTTGGAAAAGCAGAACACCCCCGGGATCGGTATCCGGATCTTCATTACCCAGCCCGGCACCCAGTACGCCGAGACCTGCATCGCCTACTGCAAGCCCGGCGAAGAGAAGCCCGATGACCAGCCAATCGGGCTGAAGAGCTTTACTGCCTATATCGACGCCATCAGCCAGCCCTTCCTGGAAGACGCCCTGGTGGACTACGCCACCGACCGCATGGGCGGCCAGCTGACCATCAAGGCGCCCAACGCCAAGGTGCCCATGGTCAACGAGGACAGCCCGCTCAACGAGCGCGTCGACTACTACCTGCAGACCGAGATCAATCCGGGGCTCGCCAGCCACGGTGGCATGGTCAGCCTGGTGGACATCGTCGACGACAATGTCGCGGTCCTGCGCTTCGGCGGCGGCTGCCAGGGCTGTGGCCAGGTCGATCTGACCCTCAAGGATGGCGTCGAGCGCACCCTGCTGGAGCGGATCCCCGAGCTCACCGCCGTGCGCGACGTCACCGACCACACCAACCGCGAAAACGCCTACTACTAGAGATAGCGCGTGTTGCGGGTACGAAGGGCTATCGACCGATTCGATAGCCCTTCGGCGTTTCAGTGGCGCGCGGCGTCGTCCGGCAGGGCCATCAGGCGCTGTTCCTGCGCCCAGTCGAAGGCCTCGCCGCGGGATTCCGCTTCGTGGCGACGCTCGTCCAGTCGCTGGTAGAGCGCCAGCTCTTCGTCCGGCATGAAGTGCAGGCAATCGCCGCCAAAGAACCACAGCAGGTCGCGCGGCACCCGGTGGGCGATCTGCGGATAGCGGCTGAAGATCTGGCTGAGCAGGTCCTGGCCGAGATAGGCGTACTCTTCGGGCGCCTGCGGCAGGCCGGCGACTAGTTCGTCGAAGCGGTCGAGGAACAGCGCGTGGTTCTCCGAGGGCACCTGCTCGGCCGCGCCGACGTCGGCCAGGACCGCACGCAGCTGGGCGAGGAGGGCAACGTGGTGGGCGAGATAGGAAGTGGCCATGGGTGTCTCCTGAAAAAGCGGCTGCGCAGTATAGGGGCACTGTCCGACATTGTCTGGTTCGACTAGGATCGAACCTTTGCCCTCTGCCGGGGTTATAGGAAGTAGCACTTTTCTTTGCGAATCAGTTCTTGCCGGGAGGCACATGAGTCTAGCTCTCTCCATTCGTGGTCTGACCAAGACCTACAACAACGGCTTCACCGCGCTCAAGGGCATCGACCTCGACGTGGTCGAAGGTGATTTTTTCGCGCTGCTCGGTCCCAACGGAGCGGGCAAGTCGACCACCATCGGCATCCTCTCGACCCTGGTCAACAAGTCCGGCGGCGAGGTCTCGGTGTTCGGCAACGACCTGGACAAGGATCCGGCGGGCCTCAAGCGCTGCCTCGGCGTGGTGCCCCAGGAATTCAACTTCAACCAGTTCGAGAAGGCCTTCGACATCCTGGTGACCCAGGCGGGCTACTACGGCATCCCGGCGCGGATCGCCGGCGAGCGGGCCGAGGAGTACCTGACCCAGCTCGGCCTGTGGGACAAGCGTGATACCCCCTCGCGCATGCTCTCCGGCGGCATGAAGCGGCGCCTGATGATCGCTCGCGCCCTGATCCACAAGCCGCGCCTGCTGATCCTCGACGAACCCACCGCCGGCGTGGACATCGAGCTGCGCCGCTCCATGTGGAATTTCCTCACCGAGCTGAACGGGCAGGGGACCAGCATCATCCTCACCACCCACTATCTCGAAGAGGCCGAACAGCTCTGCCGCAACATCGCCATCATCGACCATGGCGAGCTGGTCGAGCACACCAGCATGCGCAAGCTGCTGCAAAAGCTGAATGTCGAGACCTTCATCGTCGACGTGGTCCAGCCGCTGACGGCGGCGCCGCAACTGGAAGGCTATCCGACCCGGCTGCTGGGCGATCACTCCTTCGAGGTGGCCATCGACAAGGCCAGCGGGGTCAATGCCCTGTTCCGCCAGCTGGACGCCGCCGGCATCCAGGTGCAGAGCCTGAGAAACAAAGCCAATCGCCTGGAGGAGCTGTTCGTCTCCCTGGTGGAAAAGAATCTAGCCAAGGTCGCCCGATGAGTACCGAATTCCAAGCCAATCTGGTGGCGCTGCGGACCATCGTCCATCGTGAAGTCCGCCGCTTCACCCGCATCTGGGCGCAGACGCTGCTGCCCCCGGCGATCACTATGGTCCTGTACTTCGTGATCTTCGGTAACCTGATCGGCAATCGCATCGGCGGCATGGGTGGCTTCACCTACATGCAGTACATCGTGCCGGGCCTGATCATGATGTCGGTGATCACCAACGCCTACAGCAACGTGGTCTCCAGCTTCTTCAGCAGCAAGTTTCAGCGCTCGGTGGAAGAACTGCTGGTCTCGCCGGTGTCGCCCCACGTCATCCTCATCGGCTATGCCATGGGCGGCATCCTGCGTGGCCTGGCCGTGGCCGCCATCGTCAGCGTGCTGTCGCTGTTCTTTACCCACATGCAGGTGCATCACCTGGGCATCATGCTGCTGGTGATCATCCTCACCGCGGCGATCTTCGCCCTGGGCGGTTTCATCAACGCCGTCTACGCGCGCAACTTCGACGACATCTCCATCGTGCCGACCTTCGTGCTGACGCCCCTGACCTACCTGGGCGGGGTCTTCTATTCCATCGACCTGCTGCCGGCCTTCTGGCAGAAGGTGTCCCTGGTCAATCCGATCCTGCACATGGTCAACGCCTTCCGCTACGGCATCCTCGGGGTGTCCGACATCCGCATCGGGGTGGCGATCGCCTTCATGCTGGTCGCCGTGGTCGTGCTTTATCTGGTCAGCATCCGTCTGCTCGTGAGCGGGCGCGGCATGCGTCATTGAGTGTCTGAGCGTCATGCATAGCGTAGAACAATCGCCCCTGGGCAAAAGCACCGAGTACGTCAGCCAGTATGCCCCGGAGCTGCTGTATCCGATCCCGCGGGCGCCCAAGTGGGCGGAGCTGGGGCTGGACGGGCAGGGCCTGCCGTTTCGCGGCGTGGACATCTGGACCTGCTACGAGCTGTCCTGGCTGCTGCCGTCCGGCAAGCCGGTGGTGGCCATCGGCGAATTCGCCATTCCCGCCGATTCGCCGAACATCATCGAGTCCAAGTCCTTCAAGCTCTACCTCAATTCCCTGAACCAGTCGGCGTTCGCCACCCTGGCCGACGTCGAAGCCGTGCTGGTCAGGGACCTGAGCGCCGCTGCCGGGGGGACCGTCGGTGTCAGCCTGGTGTCGCTGGACGACTGGGCGGCCCGTGGTGTGCAACGCCCCGATGGCCAGTGCGTCGATGAGCTGGATATCAGCCTGGATCGCTACGCCCACCCGCAGGCGGATCTGCTAAGCGTGGGTGGAGCCCGGGATAGTCAGAGGTTTTACAGCCATCTGCTCAAGTCGAATTGCCCGGTCACCGGTCAGCCGGACTGGGGCACCGTGGTGATCGATTACGAAGAGGGGTTGGCACTGGAGGCGGCGAGTCTGCTGCGCTACCTGGTCGCCTTCCGCCAGCATGCGGATTTCCACGAGCAGTGCGTCGAGCGCATCTATCTGGATCTGTGGCGGCTGCTCAAGCCGGCGAAGCTGACCGTGTTCGCCCGCTATGTGCGGCGTGGCGGGCTGGACATCAATCCCTACCGAAGCAGTGACGCCATCCAGCCCGCCGCGGAGCGTTACGTTCGGCAGTGATCAGATGCCCATGCTGCTCAGGCTGTTCATGATCGAGCGGAGCGTGCCGGCCATGGTTGGGTGACTGACCTCGAAGCGCTCCACGGCCAGATTGACGCCTTCCACCAGACTGCCATCCCGGGTATGGGTGGCATCTTCGTTGGCCAGCTGGAATTCGATGTCCCGGATCAGCAGTTCCAGTTCCTCCCGGTCCTCCGGCGAGGCGGGTGGGTCCTGGTCCAGCTGGTAGCGGAGGTGGTCGAGTTGTTCCTGCAGATGAGAGGTGGTCATGGCGTTTCTCCTGTGTCCGGACTCTTTGACCGCAACGTTGGGTCAAAGATCGAGTGACTGAGCCTGGCCCTAAGCCAAACTGGCAAAGCTATGACTATAATCGGCGCCTTTCAGGCGTCTGAGTTCAACGAGGAGAGAAGCGATGACGGTCGAGCGACGTGGTTCCAGGGTCTGGGGAGCGCTCCTTGCAACGGCCCTGACGTTTGCCGGTCAGGCGATGGCGGCCCAAGCCGAGAATCCCGATCCCTGGGAAGGCTTCAACCGCAAGATCTTCGTGTTCAACGATACCCTGGACACCTATGCCCTCAAGCCGGTCGCCCAAGGCTATCAGCGCTTCACGCCCGGCTTCGTGCAGACCGGCGTGAGCAACTTCTTCAACAACCTGGGGGATGTGCGCAACCTGGCCAACGATCTGCTGCAAGGCAAGGTCGAGCACGCCGGGGTCGATACCGCGCGCCTGCTGATGAACACCACCCTGGGTGGCCTCGGCCTGGTCGACGTGGCGACCAAGGCCGGCCTGCAGCGCAACGACGAAGATTTCGGCCAAACCCTGGGCAAGTGGGGTGCGAGCAGCGGTCCCTACCTGGTCCTGCCGTTCTTCGGCCCCAGCAGCGTGCGTGACGGCCTCGGTCGCATCCCGGACAGCTACACCAGCGCCTATCCCTATGTGGATGATGTCGCCGTACGCAACAGTGCCTTCGCCCTCAGCACCGTCGACACCCGTGCCGGTCTGCTGCAGGCCGAGCGCCTGATCACTGGCGACAAGTACGTGTTCATTCGCAACGCCTACCTGCAGACCCGTGAGTTCAAGGTCAAGGATGGCCAGGTGGTCGACGACTTCTAGTCCCGGCGCCAATGAAAAAGGCAGCCCAAGGGCTGCCTTTTTTGTAGCCAGAGCGCCTAGCGCATTTCCAGCACCGACAGGCCCAGCAGCTGCTTGCCCGAATCGGTGGCCTGGACCCGCAGGACCTCGGCGTCCGCTTCCAGGCCGGGGAGTTCGGCGTGGTTGGAGGGGATGAGCACGGTCACCTTGTCGCCGACCTGCAGGCGGGTGGCGGCCTCGATCTGGAAGCCGGTGCTGGACAGATCGACGCAGCGCGCCTCGAAGGACGCGTCGCCGACCTTCAATACGGCCTGGGAGTCGACGTGCATGCGAATGAAATCGCGCTTTTCACTGTAAGAACGGTCGATGGTACTCATGGCAATCCTACTGCTTGGGAGGATGGAAGGCGGTTTGTTGGAGGTATAAACTCCATAAAGGCACCCTGTAAAGAAATTCCATCCGGTTGGCAAGCTTGAACGCCCCGGTGGATGGGAGTAGTGTCTCCGCCGTGTCGTAATCACCGTGGCCCGTGTCGGATCCTGTCCGCCGGTTTGCCGTTCGGGTGCATGCCTGGATCCTCTATGTCTAATTCGCCTGCCACGCTCTTGATCATTGACGATGACGAGGTGGTTCGCCTCAGTCTCGCCGACTATCTCGAAGACAGTGGCTTCAACGTCCTGCAGGCCAGCAATGGCCAGCAGGGCCTGGAAATGTTCGAGCGCGAACAGCCCGACCTGATCATCTGCGACCTGCGCATGCCGCAGGTCGATGGGCTGACGCTGCTGCGCCGCATCAGCGAGCTGTCCATCGATACGCCGGTGCTGGTGCTGTCCGGCGCCGGCGTCATGAGCGACGTCGTGGAAGCCCTGCGCCTGGGCGCCGCCGATTACCTGATCAAGCCGCTGGAAGACCTGATGGTGCTCGAGCACTCGGTCAACCGCGCCCTGGATCGCGCCCGCCTGCGCCTGGAAAACGATCGCTACCGGGTCAAGCTGGAAAACACCAATCGCGAGCTGCAGGCCAGCCTGAGCCTGTTGCAGGAAGACCAGAACGCCGGACGCCACGTGCAGATGAACATGCTGCCGGTGACGCCCTGGGAAACCGAGGGGCTGAACTTCGCCCACGAGATCATCCCGTCGCTGTATCTGTCCGGCGATTTCGTCGACTACTTTCGCATCGACGAGCACCGCGTCGCCTTCTACCTGGCCGACGTCTCCGGCCATGGCGCCTCGTCGGCCTTCGTGACCGTGCTGCTCAAGTTCATGACCACGCGCCTGCTCTACGAGTCCAAGCGCAACGGCACCCTGCCCGAATTCAAGCCCTCGGATGTGCTCGGTCACATCAACAGGGGTCTACTGGATTGCAAATTGGGCAAGCACGTGACCATGCTGGGTGGCGTCATCGACGAAACCACGGGTACCCTGGCGTACAGCATCGGTGGCCATCTGCCCTTGCCGGTCCTGCATACCCCGGAAGAAACGCGGTTCCTGGTCGGCAAGGGGCTGCCGGTCGGCTTGTTCCAGGAGGCGACCTACAATGACCACCAGATGGATCTGCCCGAGCGTTTCAGTCTGACCCTCTTTTCGGATGGCATCTTCGACCTGCTGCCGGGAGACAATTTGAAAGAGAAAGAACACAGCTTGCCCGACTACGTCCGCCGCGCCGGCGGTACACTGGCAGGCCTGAGCGAAGCCCTGGATCTGGCATCCGTCACCGAGATGCCCGACGATATCGCTTTGCTGGTGTTGAGCAGGAACCTGGCATGAGCACCGGAAAAATCCAATTTGCCGAGCAGGATGGCACCTTCGTCCTGAAGTTTACCGGCGAGGTGCGTCTGACCCTCTGCTCGGCGTTGGACGCGACCATCGAGCACATCTTCTCGTCGCTGAATTTCTCGTCCATCGTCATCGATCTGACCGAGACGCAGAGCATCGACAGCACCACCCTGGGCCTCTTGGCCAAGCTGTCGATCCTGTCGCGGCAGCGCATCGGGCTGCTGCCCATGCTGACCACCAACAACCCGGACATCCTGCGCCTGCTGGATTCCATGGGTTTCGATCAGGTGTTCAATATCGTCGAGACCGTATTGCCTTGCCCGGATTGCCTGACCGACCTGCCACCGCAGGACCAGTCCGAAGCCGAGGTGCGCAGTCGCGTGCTTGAAGCCCATCGAGTGTTGATGGGCCTCAATGAATCCAACCGCAATGCCTTTCGCGATCTGGTCAGTGCCCTCGAAAGGCACTGACCGCGTCAGCTCTTAGCGCTTGCCGGGCAGCAGCACTTCCAGCTTTTCCTGATCGCGCGCGAACTGGCGAATGCCTTCGGCCAGCTTTTCGGTGGCCATGGCGTCTTCGTTGTGCGCCCAGCGGAAGGCCGCCTCGTTCAGCTGCTGCTTGGGCTCACCGCCCTTGCTGTCGGCGGTCAGCACGCGCGGCAGGTCGCCCTGGGCTTCCGACAGCTGCTGCAGCAACTCGGGGCTGATGGTCAGGCGGTCGCAGCCGGCCAACTGCTCGATCTGGTTCAGGTTGCGGAAGCTGGCACCCATCACCACGGTGTCGTAGCCATTGGCCTTGTAGTACTGGTAGATGCGGGTCACGGACTTCACGCCCGGATCTTCGGCGCCTTCGTAGTCACGGCCTTCGGCCTTCTTGTACCAGTCGTAGATGCGACCGACGAAGGGCGAGATCAGGAATACGCCGGCATCGGCGCAGGCGGCGGCCTGGGCGAAGGAGAACAGCAGGGTCAGGTTGGTCTGGATGCCTTCCTTTTCCAGTTGCTCGGCGGCGCGGATGCCTTCCCAGGTGGAGGCGATCTTGATCAGCACGCGGTCCTTGCCGATGCCGGCCTTCTCGTACAGTTCGATCAGGCGGTGGGCGCGATCCAGGGTGGCGCTGGTGTCGAAGGACAGGCGCGCATCCACCTCGGTGGAGATGCGACCGGGGATCAGCTTGAGGATCTCGCCACCGACGGCCACGGCGAAGCGATCGCAGGCCAGGCCGATGTCGCCATTGGCGCCGCTGAAGGCGGCCTGCAGGTGTTCTTCGTAGCGGGGCAGGGCAGCAGCCTTGAGCAGCAGCGAGGGGTTGGTGGTGGCGTCGTAGGGCTTGAGGCGGGCGATGGCGTCCAGATCGCCGGTATCGGCGACGACCGTGGTGTATTGCTTGAGTTGTTCCAGCTTGCTCATGGCAGGTCTTTCCTTCGGTTAGCGAATGGACATCGTGGAGACGTGACTCAGTGGCCCCTGAGAAGTTCAGTGGCCTCGTCATACAGGCGCAGCGGTTCAGGGCTGCGATGCAGATCGGTGGACAGCAGTTGACGGAAGCGCCGCGCGCCGGGAAACCCCTGCGCCAGGCCGAGGATATGGCGGGTGACGTGGTGGATGAGCCCCCCCTGTTGCAGATGCGCCTCGACATAGGGCCGCAGCTGCAGCATGACGTCGTGGCGGGTCTGTTGCGGACGGTCGCAGCCGTAGAGCGCCGCGTCCACCTCGGCCAACAGGTAGGGATTCTGATAGGCCTCGCGACCCAGCATCACCCCGTCGAACACCTCCAGCTGCTCGCGGCAGGTGTCCAGGGTCTTGATGCCGCCATTCAGGATGAATTCGAGATCCGGAAAATCCTGCACCAGCTGCGCGGCCACGTCGTAGCGCAGCGGCGGGATCTCGCGATTCTGCTTGGGCGACAGCCCTTCGAGGATGGCGATGCGCGCGTGCACGGTGAAGCTGCGGCAACCGGCCTCGGCGACCTGGCCGACGAAGTCCCGCAGGGCGTCGTAGCTGTCCCGCCCGGAGATGCCGATGCGGTGCTTGACCGTCACCGGGATGGCCACGGCATCGCGCATCGCCTTGACGCTGTCGGCCACCCGCTCGGGATAGGCCATCAGGCAGGCGCCGATCATGTTGTTCTGCACCCGGTCGCTGGGGCAGCCGACGTTCAGGTTGATCTCGTCATACCCCGCCTGCTCACCCAACCGCGCGGCGGCGGCAAGTTCGGCCGGCACGCTACCGCCCAACTGCAGGGCCAGGGGATGTTCGGTCTCGTCATGCCGCAGAAAGCGCTGAGCATCGCCATGCAGCAGGGCACCGGTGGTGACCATCTCGGTATAGAGCAGGGCGTGCTGGGACAGCAGGCGGTGGAAATAGCGGCAGTGACGATCCGTCCAGTCCATCATGGGCGCCACGGAAAAGCGGCGGGACGGCTCAGGGCGCGTGGTTGCAGGTTTTGAGGCGGTTTCAGCTAGCATTCAGAGGCTTCGTTTGTAGCACTGTTTTGCCCCGTTTTTGCCTGTTTTTCAGATGCCAGTGCTAAATTTAAGCACTGGAAAATTTTTTTAAGCACTGGAAGGCAAATGGGGTCGATTACACGGCGGGAAAACAAGAAGGGCGTGAGGTATACGGCCCAGATCAGGCTCCGCCGCGAAGGAGTCGTAGTCTATCAAGAATCCCAGACCTTCGAGCGGAAGCAGACCGCGCAGGCGTGGGTGAAAAAGCGGGAAACGGAACTGGCGCAACCTGGCGCGCTGGAACGGGCCGCGCGGGGTGGGGCGACCGTGAGGCAGATGATCGCTAGGTACCTGGAGCAGTATGGCGGCGCCCTCGGTCGGACCAAGGAGGCGACGCTGAAGGCCATCGGCGAGACCTGGCTCGGTGACCTGCAGGACCGCGACCTCACCAGCCAGCGCCTAGTGCAGTACGGCCAGTGGCGGATGGGCGCCGAGGGCGGCGCGGTGCAGGCGCAGACGGTGGGCAATGACCTCTCGCACCTGGCCGCTGTGCTGTCGATCGCGCGGCCGGCGTGGGGCTACGAAATCGATCCGCATGCCATGGCCGATGCTCGCCGGGTGTTGAAGAAGATGGGCATGGTGACCAAGAGCAAGGAGCGCGATCGGCGCCCGGATCTCCGGGAGCTGGATCTGCTGATGGAGCATTTCTTCGAGATGCAGCGGCGCCGGCCGGCGTCGATCAACATGCCCAAGGTGATCGCCTTCGCCATCTTTTCCACCCGCCGCCAGGAGGAGATCACGCGGATCCGCTGGGACGACCTGGACGAACGCCGGCAGGCGGTACTGGTGCGCGACATGAAGAATCCGGGGCAGAAGATCGGCAACCACGTCTGGTGTCATCTGCCGGATGAGGCCTGGGCCATCGTCCAGTCGATGCCACGTGAGTGCGAGCAGATCTTCCCCTACAACGGTGACTCCATCTCGTCGTCCTTCACCCGGGCTTGCCAGTTCCTGGAACTGCAGGATCTGCGCTTCCACGACCTGCGTCACGACGGCGTGAGCCGCCTGTTCGAGATGGACTGGGACATTCCGCGGGTGGCCAGCGTCTCGGGCCATCGCGACTGGAATTCGATGCGGCGCTATACGCATCTGAGAGGCCAGGGCGATCCCTATGCGGGATGGCCCTGGCTGGAGAGGGTCATCGCGGCGCCGGTAGTGCTCGGCGCGCGCGTCCCAGGCTAGCGTGCCCGGTTGTGCAGCTTGTCGTTCTCGATCACGGCCCGCTCGCGCTGCACGTCCAGGTAGCGGGCAAGGTCAGTGAGGTGGACGCCTTGGGCCGCCTTCTGGCTGTCCTCGATCCGCACCAGCGGCAGGTCAATGACGCCTGCGACGATCTTACTGCGGAGCTTTGTTGGCGTCAGGTGGCTGAAGTAGTCGGTGCAGAGGCGTTCCAGTGGAATGACTGCGACGCCCCCGTACTGAGCCATAAGTAAGAAAGTCGTATTCAATGGGCGCCTCCGCTGCGGTTCAGAGTTCGGTTAATGATATCGGCGTCCTGCTCTGTGAGCGCACCGAGGGTGTTGGCCATGCTGGCCAGGGCGAGGAGGTGGATGCGATCGCCGCTGGAGCGGCTGACCTGGTAGCGAATGACCGCCTCGCCCAGCAGGGCGGTGGCTTGGCAGCGTTGCACCAGGGCCGGGTGGAGCGTGATAGGCTGAGCGTTGCTACTGCGCTGGTTTACGTTAGGCATGATGTTTCTCCAGTGGTGGTGGTCGGCCTGGGCGAGTTGGCGCTCCCCAGGCCTCTTTCTTTCCGGCGTCCCGTCAGCGGATCCGGACCTTCTCTCCTCGATCACGAACAGCTGGGCGCTCCCGGCCCTCAAGCTGCCTCCCGGTTGTAGTCGCGGTGGGCGGCGTCGTAGTGGCTGGGCAGGATCTCCTCAGCGCCTTCGATCCAGCCGGAACTGGGCTTGCCCCCGGCGACATTGGCCAGGTGCTCGGCCTGGTTGATGTCGAAGCCCAGGCAGAAGTAGGCCGCGCCGTTCTGAGTGAAGAACAGGCCGCCACTGAGCAGCAGGTTGCCGGTGTTCACGCCCAGGCGATCCCAGAACTGGTGCACGTTCAGAGCCGGCGGGCAGTGCTGCTCCCACAAGTGGACCAACCGCTGGTGCTCGATCAAGAGCGCTTCGCGTTCTGGCTTGGGCATGCCCTTGGTGGTCTTCGGCTTGACGCGCAGACGACGGAAGCCCCACTGGTCTGGCCGGCACCAATGGATGTCCAGGACCTGGTCGCCCTTCAGCTTTACGCCGCTCGGGCTGATGTGGGTCAGCCCGCGCAGCAGGGCGACCTCACCGCCGAAGGCCTCGCCAAGACGATCAGGAGCGAGCCGCAGGGCTTCGCGTTGGTTGAAGCAGTCCTGGACGATGGCGACGACTGCAGGGTCTGTGGAGCGGTAGTGGTATTGCTGCATGGCGTTTCTCCTTGGGTGGATGGATCAGGGCTTGAAGTGCCAGCACTTCACGTTGGGTTCTTTCTTTTCGCTCAGGGGGTTGCGCAGCATTTCGCGGGTGCGAATCGCACTGGACGTGGAAACGTTGATGCCCAGGAGCTTGTGCCGGCGGCAGTCGGGCAGCATGCGGCGCAGGGTGTTGAGGTCCGGGATCTTCTGCTTGAACTCAGCTGCCTTCTCGGCGAACTGGTTGAGGTTGATGGCGATCAGCTCGTCGGGCTTCTTGGCGTGGTTGACCATGGCGTGGTCGCCGCGCGATTCCAGGTAGTCGTACACGGCCCAGAATTCGTCCAGCTCGGCCGGATCCGCGCTGATCGCGCTCTGGCGCTCCATGGCCATCTGCAGCAGCTGCTGATCACAGGCAGCCAGCTGGGTCTCGCTCAGCGGCAGGATCAGGGCCAGGCAGTCCACCAGGGCCAGGATCATGGCGTGGTTCTTCACCACCCGGGCCGAGCGCAGGGCGCTCATCTTGCGCAGCCGCTGGCGGTGGTGCGGATAGCGCTCGGCGAATAGGGCCATGACCTGGGGCTCGGCCTTGATGGCCTTGACCAGGAAGTGACTCAGTTCCTCGATCTCCATCAGGTTGATGGCATCCGCTGCCGCGCTGCTGGCCTCGGTGATCTTAGGCTTGGTGAAGTGCAGCTTCACGATTCGCGAGAGGATGGCTTCGTGGCCCGTCACCGGCGCGTTCTGGCTGATGACGATGGTCCCGCGGAAGGGCGGCTCATAGGTTTCGTTGGTGTTGTTCTTGACGCCGCGGGTCCGCAGCAGACCGCCGCCGAAGAAGTCTTTCAGCTCGTCCCAGTCAAAGCTCTTGGTGTTGGCGGCATCGCTGTTGCGGTCGCCCTCGAGGAGCACGACTGGCATGCCGGCAACCTGGCCCATGGCGCGGCTGCGGCCAGAGGCCGAGCCCTTGGTCGGGTCGAAACCTTCGTAGTTGCGGCCGAACAGCTTCCAGATGAAGACCAGCAGAGTGGACTTGCCGGCGTCGGGCTCGCCGGTCACTTCCAGGAAGGGAAAGCTCTCGTACTGGCCGCGGATCTGCTCGGCGAAGAGCGAGCCGAACCAGTAGGTGAGGGTGATCAGGCCCTTGGCACCGAAGCATAGCCAGAGCTTGGGCAACCAGTCTTCGCGGTAGCCGGTGCTATCGGGCTGCGCCTTGATCTTCAAGAGCGACGGCGACTTCACCCGGCGCTTGCCCAGCTCGAAATAGTCCTCGCTGTTGGCCTTGACCACGTTGCCGTTGTGGCAGGCGATGTCGTTGAAGATGTAGGCCTGGTGGTCCTTGCTGTAGCCCATGAAGTCGATGGTCTCGACGGTCTTCACGCCCTCGGTTTGGGTGATGACGATCTGGTCCAGGTGCTTCTGGGTGCCGAGCCAGGTGGCGCCGGCGTGCAAGAGCTTGGCCTTGAATTCACCGCTCGAGGCCATCTGCTTGGGCGTGAAGGCCAGCTTCTCGGCCGGGCCGTCGTGGGGCGGGTTGACGCGGAGGTAGTACCAGGCCTCGCCGGTGGATTCGCTGATCTGCTTGTAGAGGGTCTCGAAGTTGCAGTTGGCCAGCAGCTTGAGCGAGCAGACGTTCTCCAGGGCGCGGCGGCGGGCGCTGTTTTCGTTGAGCATCCGGTCCTCGGGCTCGTCGCTGTCCAGGATGGCGCGCTGCTCTTCGTCCAGCTTGCTGAGGTCGAACTTGGCCCAGTACATGCGGTTGCCGAAGTCGAAGTAGAACTCGCTGCTCGCTTCCTCGAAGCCGTAGATCCGTAGCGCCTTCTCCTTGGGGGAGTCGGCCAGCAGCAGGGTGCCCTGGTGATGAGCAATCTCCAGATCGCGTGCGATGCGGTCTTTGCGCTTGTCCTCTCTCTCGAACATCCAGCGCTGATGCAGATCGTTCCAGTCGACCTTGCGGCCACCTGGTTGCGGAATCTGCGCGGCTTCCTGGTTGCGATAGCCCAGGTCCTTGGCCAGGCGTACCCACTTGCGGATGTTCTCCCGGGCGGTCGGCTCGTTATCCAGGGCCCAGACCAGTTTCGGCAGCTTGGGGCCGCGGGTACGGGCCAGTTCCTTGAGGGCTTCCTCGGGGAAGGGCGCGCTCGACATCATGGAGACGGCGTGGATGCCGTGATGCAGCAGGGCGATGGCGTCGAAGATCCCCTCGACGATCCACAGCTCCTGGACCTGCAGCAGGTCGACGGTCGGCGGCACCCAGAGCTTGCCCTTGTAGCTCCAGGCCGGCTTGAAGCGGGCCTTCTTGCTGCCGAAGCGGTTCGGGCGATCGATCAGCCGTTCCCAGTAGCCGCCGGCGGGCATTTCAAAGCGCACGGTGGCCGAGCCGATGCCGAGGTCGCGGTCCCAGTAGTTCTCCTGGGTGTACCAGCCCTTGATCAGGCCCAGATCGAAGCCGCGGGCGAACTGGAGGTAGCCATCGGCACTGGCGGCCGGGGCGTCGTTGGTGGGCTTGAAGCGCTCGGACCAGTCCTCGAACAGGTCGCTATAGAGCTCCTTGACGTGCCAGGTCTGGCCACACTTCGCCTCGCGGCCGCACTTCACCACCCAGGGATTAGCGTGGCTGGTGAAGAGCTCGGTCTTGTGGCATGCCGGGCAGGTGCCCTTGCGCATGTAGTCCGTGCCGTTGATGTGTCGCAGGCCGAGGTCAGCCTCGAGGCGCTGCAGCACGTCGGCGCGGAGTTGGTGATCCATTTGGTACATGCTCAGAACTCCGCCGCGCGGCCGGTACCGAGGTCGCGCACCAGGCGCAGGTCGCTGCCTTCATGGCGTTCGGCGTCGGTGGCCAGGATGTTCAAGGCACGGGCGAGCTCGCGCAGCTCGGCGGGGGTCCAGAAGTCTTCCTTGCCCAGGGCGCCGTCATTGGAAACGACCAGGGGCTGGCCAGCGTTGCGGTGAAGGGTGACATCGAGCTGGCGGCGCATCAGTTGGCCTCCTGGGTGGCGAGCTGAGCGCGGATCTGGGCGGCGGTCTGGTGTGCGGCAAGCATGGAGGGGAAGCGCTGCAGGATGGAGGCGCGGCGCTTGTCGGTGTCCTCGATCCGGAGGTAGCGCGGCTCATTCCAGTGCTGATTGACGATGTGGTCGGCGCGGCCCTGGAGCCAGCGGGCGTAGGTCTCAGCGACTGCCGGTGGCAGTTCGATCTGGAGGGAAAGGGTGTTCGGCATGATGTTTCTCGCTGCAAAAAGGCGCAGTTCACCCATACCCACGCAAGGCGGGCATGGATCAGGTATTCAGGGGCTTAGCGGGAGGCGTTCTGTCGTGTGCCGGGGTCTTCGTCGATCAGGGCGTCGAAGATCTCCACGACCGGAATGCAGTAGCGCAGGCCAGTGGCCGGATTGACCAGGACAACGACGTCGCCGGTGCTGGCATCGATGTCCAGGAAGCGGTGGCCCTTAAGGGCTTCGAGTTGATCACTGGCGCGGGCGACCAGGCGGTCGGCAGTGTGCTGGGGCACGCCCATCAGCTGCAGGTGCGCGGCCGCTGCATCCTGCAGGGCCTGGCTGCGGCCGAGGTGCTTGGCTTCGTGGCAGCGCAGGTAGGCAAGGGCAGCAGCCTGCATGGTGTCGAGGTAGTCGGCGGGGTGGTTGGTGGTGGTCACGATGCGATGTCCTCTCTGACGTGCTGCTGATCTTCTTCGGGCTCTTCCTGGAGCAAATTGAGCTGCTCTTCACGGATCGCCTCGTTGTTCTCGTATACCTTCTGCGCCATAGCAGTCAGGTGGCTGTTGCTTGGGGGCAACTCGCACGCCGGCGCATTGGGCAAACCACTCGGGCTGGCCAGGTGAGTCAGCTCGGTGTGGGCATAAAACGACGCGCTGCAGGGCGCGAAGTGACATTGGAAAACCTGTTGCCGCAGGAACACATGGGCAAACCAACTGGTCCGGCAGACCAGGGGCGCGCCACAGAAGCAGCACCAGAATTGCCCCTTCTTCTGTTTCTTGAACAAAGCCATCTATCTTCCCTGCCGCCTGTAGCGGCTCCGGCCTAGCCGGTTTCTGGCGCTCCGCGCCGACTTCGGGCCCGCTGTCCTGGCAGGCTTTCAGGGTTCGCCCTTCGGCTAGTGTTTTTGGCCGGATGACCTGGCCGCGTGCAGCGTGATCACCGCCCAGACCTCTTCCTCACGCGCCGCCATGTGCCGGCGATGCGCGGTGAGAATCTGCTCTACCTCCTTCTCATCAATCACGCCGTCCTCCAGCGCCTGGCCGATGATCTGGTCCACCAGGCCACGTTTGACGGCGGTCTTCACCGAGCGGGCGTAGAGGTCCAGGTTGTCCAGGTCGCCGATCTCGGCCTGGCGCACGAAAAAGCCGCCGTACTGAGAGGCCAGGTAGTCCACCAGGTGGGTGGTGCCGGTCTCCTGCTCGAGCAGCAGGATCTGGGCATCACTCAGCGGGCGGCAGCCGGCGGTTTCGTAGGCGTGGTTATCGAATTTCTTGAGCGGCAGGCCGAGGCGGGCTGCGGCGCACTCGCGACCACCTGGATAAGCGCAGATCACGGCGCTGATGACCTGGCGGCGGGTTTCTAGGGCGGGGCGTTTCATCTTCCAGTATCTCCCTGGGCCGGATGGCCCTATCGTTCCGCCACAGGTGAGGTCTCGCCGTCCTTGATGCCGAGCAATACGGCAGCACGGTGCGACTCGCCTCGCAGGCACTTTTTCTGGCCGTTGAGCACCGCGTATACCGTGCTCGGGGTCAGTCCGTTCTGTTGCGCCCATTCCTTGGCGCTCAACCCGAGACGCTTCAGGCGGTCGCGTGCAGCGTCACAAGCTTGCTCTGTTGGGTATCCGTTCGGCATAGTTCGGCTTCGTGTGATTACGTGTGGTTTCGTGTGAATTCGCCGCTAGTTTTTCCCTATATACGGGGAGTGTCAAGGGTCTAATGGACGATATGTTGGGAATTGGGTCTCGGCTGCGGGAGGAGCGACTCCGCCTCGGTCCCAACCAGACGGATTTTGGCGCTTCCCTAGAGGTTGGGAAAAACACCCAGTACGCCTACGAAAAAGGGGAAAGAACGCCTGATGCGCTCTATCTTCTGAAGGCAAAACGTCTCGGCATCGACATTTGGTACGTGATGACTGGCGATCGAATGCCCGCCCTTGAAGCTGCACTTTCGGATGACGAGCGAGAGCTCGTTACCTATTTCCGGGGAATGTCCGAAATCAGTAAAGACGCCGCGCGCCGCATGGCCTTCGCCCTGGCTGCAGCAGACGGCGCACTGGATTCCGACAAGGCGTAGGCCCTGTCGGCCCCGGCCATGGGGGCCGGGAAGCATGGATTCCACAAGGAGTAGTTCCATGACCCATCACCATCGCTCGCTCGCGAGCTGCCTCCCTGCCTCCTTTTCAGGAGGTGTCGCATGGCGCTGACGCCCTGCAAGACCTGTAGCAACCAGGTGGCGCCGACGGCCAAGGTTTGCCCTGGTTGTGGGGTAAAGAATCCAGGTATCCGTCTGAAGCACTACTTCTACGGCCTGGCGTTCATCACGGTCGCGGGTTGGTTTTTCATCAAGGTTCTGGGTGCGCCGTCCACTGCACATGGCGAGAAAATCACGGCAGAAGAGTACGGCCAGGAATGGCCCTTTACCGTGCCTGCCGTGCTACTGGATTGCGAGCCACCGGCTTATACCGTCGTGCGCGTCGGCGATACCACCTACGCCGTCAATGGCTCGGCACGATCCAAGGCCGCGAAGATGGGCTGGCATGACTTGACCGAGATCTGGCGCGACGATCCAAAATCCGTTGGTACTGGCACCACCTGGAAAGTCCCACCACCTACGGAAATGATCCAGCGAGCGCTTGCTCGCTGTTCCAAGTCCTGATCTGCAAGCCCGGCCTCTACGCCGGGCTTTTCGCATTAAGTAACCCTTAAGGGTTGGCGACCTACGTCACAAAATGTACTGTATACAAATACAGTAATGTGAGGGCATGCAACCATGGAGCAGGTGAGTTACACCCAGGCTGAGCCGCGACAACGTCGAGAAGACGCTGTGCGCCTGGTGGAAGTCGAGCGAGAAATGCTTGATGCCTTCCGTCACCTTTCCAGCGCCGATCAGGGGCGCATCCTGCTGTTGACGCGCAGCATGCGCTGGGCTGCTGGTCCCTTACCTCCCCGCCAGTAGACACCACTCGTCGCTTCGTCTGTTGACCTCTCTCTAAAGCCAGCACCTATACTGTTTAAACGTACAGTATCAAGGTGCCATCATGGACGCTTTCAAGACACGGGGTCGCAGACTCGCGCAGCTCGCGCTCTCCCAGGCGCGGCTGAAGATCACCGGCTTCCAGAGCCCGGCCGAGGATCACGCGCAGCTGCCGCTCTCGATCGATGAGGCGATTGGCTGGGGCGCACCCAACCTCTGGCTCTGGTTGGTGAACAGCGAGGCCCTTGCGGGGCTGAGCATCCATCAGGGAGATGTCCTGGTCGTGGACCGTGCCGGGGATGTTGAGCCCGGGCGAGCAGTGATCGTAGTGGCCGACTGTGAGCACCGGCTCTGCACGGTGCTGACCACCCAGGAGCGGCAGCAGCTGCTAGCGACGATAGGGCGTGATGGCCACCCGCGGCCTCTCGACCTGATCGGCGAAGTGGAGCTCTGGGGCGTGGTGGACTTCCTGATGCGAGACCTGCGGCCATGAGCGTCTACGCGTTGATCGACTGCAATTCCTTCTACTGCAGCTGCGAGCGGCTGTTCCGACCCGAGCTGAACGGCCGGCCGGTGGTGGTGCTGTCGAACAACGACGGATGCGTGATCGCCCGGAGCCGGGAGGCGAAGGCCCTCGGCATTGGCATGGGCGTGCCGTACTTCCAGAATCGGGCCTTTCTGCGGCAGCACAACGTGGCCGTCTTCAGCTCCAACTACGAACTCTATGCCGACGTCTCGAACCGGGTGATGCGCACCATCCAGGGGATGGTGCCGGACCTTGAGGTGTATTCCATCGACGAATGCTGGGCGGATCTCACCGGTATGCCGGGCGACCTCGACGCACTCGGCCGGGAGATCCAGGCCCGGGTCCGGCGCTGGGTCGGCATCCCGGTCGGCGTGGGAATCTCGACGACCAAGACGCTGGCCAAGTTGGCCCAGTGGGCCGGCAAGACCTGGCGCGCGACGGGAGGGGTAGTGGACCTCACCGACTCGCTCCGGCAGGGGCGCCTGCTGCCGCTGGCACCAGCGGGTGATGTGTGGGGCGTAGGCCGCAAGCTGACCACTCGGCTGCAGGGGCTCGGGATCACCACGGCCGAGGAGCTGGCCCGGGCCGACCTGCGGATGCTGCGCAAGGAGTTCTCCCGCGTCCTGGAGCGGACGGCGCGAGAGCTGCGCGGCGAGCAGTGGATGCGCCTGCATGAAGCGCCGCCGCTGAAGAAGGAGATCATCAGCTCGCGGATGTTCGGCTACCGGGTGTACCGCCTCGAGGCGCTACGCGAGGCGATGGCCACCTATGTGACCCGGGCTGCCGAGAAGCTGCGCGAGCAGGGGTCGCTGTGCTCCACACTGTTGGTGAGCATTCAGACCGGCCAGCACGAACCCGAGGAGCGCCGCTACTACCGCAGCATCGGTATCCAGTTGGCGCACCCGACTGATGACACGCGCACTCTGGTGCAGGCCGCGCTGGCCGGGCTGGACCCGATCTATCGCGAGGGCTACGCCTACTCGAAGTGCGCGGTGGTGCTGGGCAGCATCGTGCAGACCGGCGAGTTCACGCCGGACCTCTTCGCCCCTGCCGGTCAGGGGCGCCCGAGCGAGCTGATGCAGGTGGTGGACCGAATCAATGCGCGGTACGGGCGGGCGGCGCTGCATGTTGGGCGCGTGCCCGCTGATCCGGGGTGGCAGATGCGGCGGGAGCTGCTGTCGCGGGGGTATACGACGCGGTGGGGGGAGTTGCCGCGGGCGGGGTGAAACCTAACGTTTTCCTTGTCACGCATGGCTGATTGTGGTTGGCGATTGACTTCAGCCTTAGGGTGATATAGATTATATATCACTGGCCGAAAGGTCAGCTAACCTCTACTGAAAACGCAAACGCACACTGAAAACGCAAACGCACACTGAAAACGCAAACGCACA
>NZ_QBIZ02000023.1:0-66243 GCF_003057735.2 Pseudomonas sp. RIT411 | reverse complement strand
TTCTGGCGGGGGTGTTGTCTTTGGGGCGGGAAAAGTTTGGCTTGGCCTCGGGGCGCCTAGGCGCTGGGGGGCAGAGAATTGGCCAGCGAAGGCCTGGGGCTGCGTAGCTGAGGTGGCCCTCACCCTAGCCCTCTCCCGGGGGGAGAGGGGACCAGGAGCGGAGTGGCGGAGAGCTTGGCGCAGGGCCTGCCAGATGTGTGCTGCTGACACTCCGCAAAGAGCACAAGAGCCACAACAGCCCGGCTGCGCCGGGCTATCGCGGCCATGGTGGTCCGCCGATGCGGCCGCTCCTACTAGGAGGCAAGTCGTAGGAGCGGCCCATGGCCGCGATAGAGCCTCACCTATAAAAAAGCCCGGCATGCGCCGGGCTTTTTGCCTTCAAGTCGGTGCTCGAGATTACTCCCGGTCACGTTCCAGCAAGGGCTTGAGGAAGTGGCCGGTATAGGACTTCTTGTTTGCCGCGACCTCCTCGGGTGTACCCGTCGCGATGATCTGACCACCCTTGGAGCCGCCTTCCGGACCGAGGTCTACCAACCAGTCGGCGGTCTTGATGACATCGAGGTTGTGCTCGATCACCACCACGGTATTGCCGTGATCGCGTAGTCGATGCAGCACGTCGAGCAATTGCTGGATATCGGCAAAGTGCAGGCCCGTGGTGGGCTCGTCGAGGATATAGAGCGTCTTGCCGGTATCGCGCTTGGACAGCTCCCGGGCCAGCTTCACACGCTGAGCCTCACCCCCTGACAGCGTCGTGGCGCTCTGGCCGAGACGGATATAGGACAGGCCGACATCAATAAGCGTCTGCAGCTTGCGCGCCAGTGCAGGGATGGACTCGAAGAAGGCATGGGCTTCCTCGATGGTCATGTCCAGGACCTCGGTGATGGTCTTGCCCTTGTACTTCACCTCCAGGGTCTCGCGGTTGTACCTCTTGCCCTTGCAGACGTCACAGGCGACGTAGACGTCCGGCAGGAAGTGCATCTCCACCTTGATGACCCCATCGCCCTGGCAGGCCTCGCAGCGGCCACCCTTGACGTTGAAGGAGAAACGCCCCGGGGTATAGCCGCGAGAACGTGATTCCGGAACGCCGGAAAACAGCTCGCGAATGGGGGTGAAGAGTCCGGTATAGGTCGCCGGGTTGGAGCGCGGGGTCCGGCCGATGGGGCTCTGGTCGATGTCCACCACCTTGTCCAGGTGCTGCATGCCGTCGAAGCTGTCGTGGGCAGCGACCTCCAGGGTCGTCGCGCCATTGAGCGCCGTGGCGGTCAGCGGGAAGAGGGTGTTGTTGATCAGGGTCGACTTGCCGGAGCCGGAGACCCCGGTCACGCAGGTCAGCAGACCAACCGGAATCTCCAGGTTGACGTTCTGCAGGTTGTTGCCGCGGGCACCCTTCAGCTTCAGCAGCTTCTTCTTGTCCCGCGCGGTGCGCTTGGCGGGCACCACGATCTTCTTGCGACCCGACAGGTACTGCCCGGTCACCGAGTCGGGATGCCGCATGACCTGGTCGGGCGTGCCTTCCGCGATGATCTGGCCACCGTGCACTCCAGCGCCCGGGCCGATGTCGATGACATAGTCCGCCAGGCGGATGGCATCCTCGTCGTGCTCGACGACGATGACGGTGTTACCCAGGTCGCGCAGGTGAGTCAGGGTGCCTAGTAGCCGCTCGTTGTCGCGCTGGTGCAGACCAATGGAGGGTTCGTCGAGGATGTACATGACGCCCACCAGACCCGCGCCGATCTGGCTGGCCAGGCGGATACGCTGTGCCTCGCCACCGGAGAGGGTGTCAGCGCTGCGATCCAGGGTCAGGTAGTCCAGGCCGACGTTGACCAGGAACTGCAGGCGCTCGCGGATCTCCTTGAGGATCTTGTCGGCGATCTGCTGCCGCTGGCCCTTGAGGGTAAGGTCCTGGAAGTACTGGGTGGCATCGCCCACGGGCAGACGGGTGACCGCCGGCAGGGTCTTGTCGCCGACCCAGACGTGGCGCGCTTCGCGCCGCAGGCGGGTGCCATTGCAGTCCGGGCAGTGCTGGGTGCTCAGGTACTTGGCCAGCTCTTCGCGCACGCTCTGGGATTCGGTCTCGCGATAACGCCGCTCAAGATTCGGCAGGATGCCTTCGAAGGCGTGGGCACGCTTGACGATATCGCCGCGGTCATTGAGATAGCGGAAGTTGACGCTCTCGCGCCCGGAGCCGCTGAGTACCGCCTTGCGATGCTTGTCATCGAGGCTTTTGAAGGGGGCGTCGAGGCTGAAGCCATAGTGACTCGCCAGCGAGCCGAGCATCTGGAAGTAATAGACGTTGCGTCTGTCCCAGCCGCGGATGGCGCCTTCGCTGAGGCTGAGCTCCTCGTTGACCACCCGGCGGGCGTCGAAGAATTGCTTCACGCCCAGGCCGTCGCAGGTAGGGCAGGCGCCGGCGGGATTGTTGAAGGAAAACAGCTTGGGTTCCAGCTCGCCGATGGAGAAGCCGCAGATCGGGCAGGCGAAGCGCGCGGAGAAGACGATCTCCTCCCCCTTATCGCCTTCCATGGGGGCGATGATGGCGATGTCGTCGGCCAGCTTCAGCGCCGTCTCGAAGGATTCCGCCAGGCGCTGCTGGAGGTCTTCGCGCACCTTGAATCTATCCACCACCACTTCGATGGTGTGCTTCTTCTGCTTGTCGAGCTTGGGCAGCTCGTCCATCTCGTGCAGCCGCCCGTTGACGCGGACGCGGACGAAACCCTGGGCACGCAACTCCTCGAACACCGACAGGTGCTCACCCTTGCGCTCGCGCACGATGGGGGCGAGCAGCATCAACCGCTGGCCTTCCGGCATGGCCAGCACCTGGTCGACCATCTGGCTGACGGTCTGGGCTTCCAGGGGCACATCGTGCTCCGGGCAGCGCGGCGTACCGACGCGGGCATAGAGCAGGCGCAGATAGTCGTAGATCTCGGTGATGGTGCCCACGGTGGAGCGCGGATTGTGCGAGGTGGACTTCTGCTCGATGGAAATCGCTGGCGACAGCCCTTCGATGGTGTCCACATCGGGCTTTTCCATCATCGACAGGAACTGGCGGGCGTAGGCCGACAAGGATTCCACGTAGCGGCGCTGGCCTTCGGCATAAAGGGTGTCGAACGCCAGCGAAGACTTGCCGGAGCCGGACAGTCCGGTGATGACGATGAGCTTGTCCCGGGGAAGGGTTAGGTCGATGTTCTTCAGATTATGGGTGCGGGCCCCACGGATGAGGATTTTATCCACGTAGACTTCTGCCTCGTTTTGGCGGCGCTTCACTAGAAAAGAGGTCTCGTCCCGGGCTGCGGCTATCTGCCGCGCCTGTGAGAGAGGGGGTAAGGCTGGTAAAATTAACGGCCCGACAGCGGTGATCGGGCGTTCGTGATCCTGGCGGTCGGGAACGTTCGGACGAGCGCTCGGCTATCTTCACCGCTTCCTCCCTAAATGGTCATTGTCACGACTGTTTTAAAGCTGTGTGGCGACGTAAAAGCCTGTCGCCGACGAGAGGATTATCAATGCTCGACAAGCGCAGTGAAGCCATGAACGGCGTCGAACGCCGTGCCGCCTTCGGGCTGGCCCTGGTCTTCGCCTTTCGTATGCTCGGTATGTTCATGGTGCTCCCGGTCCTGGCGACCTATGGTCAGGAGTTGGCGGATGCCACCCCGGCGCTGATCGGCCTCGCCATAGGTGCCTATGGTTTGACCCAGGCGGTCCTGCAAATTCCCCTGGGGACGCTGTCCGATCGCATCGGTCGACGCCCCATCATCATTGGTGGACTGCTGGTGTTCGCCCTTGGTGCCGCCATTGCCGCCAATGCCCACTCGATCTGGGGCGTCATCGCCGGGCGTGTCGTCCAGGGTGGCGGCGCCATTTCGGCGGCCATCATGGCGCTGCTGTCGGATCAGACGCGCGAGCAGCATCGCACCAAGGCCATGGCTACGATCGGCATGAGCATCGGCGTGTCCTTTGCCGTGGCGATGGTGGCCGGCCCCTTGCTGACCCGTGCCTATGGTCTCGCCGGGCTGTTCTGGGCCACCTGCGGACTGGCACTGGTCGGCTTGCTGATCGTGCTGTTCCTAGTGCCGCACCAGGCATCGCCCTTCGCCCATCGGGAGTCGAACCTGGCGCGCCAGGCACTGGGCACGACCCTGCGCAATCGCGACCTGCTGCGGTTGGACTTCGGCATCCTGGCGCTGCACGCCGTGCTGATGGCCAGTTTCGTCGTCCTGCCGCTGGCCCTGGCCGAACATGCCGGGCTGCCCAAGGAAGAGCACTGGTGGGTCTATCTCACCGCGCTGGTGGTCGGCTTCTTCGCCATGGTCCCCTTCATCATCTATGGTGAAAAGAAGCGGCGCATGAAGCGCGTGCTGGTGGGCGCCATCAGTGTGCTGGTGCTGTGCGAGCTGTACTTCTTCTTCTTCAGCAACAGCCTGGTGGCCCTGGTCATCGGCATCGTGGTGTTCTTTACCGCCTTCAACCTGCTGGAAGCCTCGCTGCCGTCGCTGGTGAGCAAGGTGGCCCCGGCCGGTGGCAAGGGCACCGCCATGGGGATCTATTCCACCAGTCAGTTCCTTGGTTCCGCGTTGGGCGGTATCCTCGGGGGCTGGTTGTTCCAACATGGTGGTCTGTCCACCGTCTTCCTGGGTTGTGCGGCGCTTTGCCTGGGATGGACGGTGGTAGCTGGTACGATGCGGGAACCGCCCTATGTCACCAGTCTGCGTTTGCCGGTTACGCCCGCGCTAGTCAACGACCAGGGATTGGTCGGACGCCTGTTGGCCCTGGCCGGAGTGACCGATGCGGTAGTGGTGGCGGAAGAGCAGGCCGTCTACATCAAGATCGATACTAAAATCGTCGATCGGGCGCAATTGGAGCGACTGGTTAGTCAAACACCGGTCGCCGCTTGATCGACAGCCTCATCAGGAGATTCATATGGCCCGTGGCGTCAATAAAGTCATCCTCGTCGGCAATGCCGGCGCCGATCCCGAAACCCGTTACATGCCCAACGGCAATGCGGTGACCAACGTCACCCTGGCCACCAGCGAAAGCTGGAAGGACAAACAGACCGGTCAGCAGCAGGACCGCACCGAATGGCACCGCGTGGTGTTCTTCGGTCGTCTCGCCGAGATCGCCGGCGAGTACATCCGCAAGGGCTCCCAGGTCTATGTCGAGGGCACTCTGCGTACCCGCAAATGGCAGGGCCAGGACGGTCAGGATCGCTACACCACCGAAATCGTGGTCGACATCAACGGCAACATGCAGTTGCTGGGTGGCCGTGGTGGCAATGCCGGTGGCAGCGACGAATACAACCAGAGCGCGCCTGCGCCCCAGCAGCAGCGTGCCCCCCGTCCGCAGCAGTCGGCCCCGCAGTATGACAACGGTGGCAATGGCGGCAGCGGCAACAGCCGTCCCCAGCAGCAGCCGCAGTCCCGTCCGCAGCAGCAGCCGGCTCAGCAGGACTACGACAGCTTCGACGACGACATCCCGTTCTAAAAGACGGGCAAAGAAAAAGGGCAGCCAGTGGCTGCCCTTTCTTTTTGGTGGAGGCGGGGGGATTTGAACCCCCGTCCGCCAGCTCTCCGCTATCGGTTCTACATGCTTAGCCCTGTCTACTGAGTTAACCCATTGCGGCCCGACGGGCAGGGTGCTTTGGGCGAGCTGTATAAGTTTTAGCCGTTACGTCTACAGCGAACTTGGCGGCGATCCTGTTCTATCTGACAGTCGTTTCGGGTTTACAGGCATCCCCTAGCGACTGCTAGCCGCATTAAGCAGCTAGAGCGTAGTTGTCGTCGTTGGCAACTATAAGTTTGCAGCAGCGAATTTACGAGTTCTGCTACCAGCTCGGCATGCCCCTCAAGTTTCGTTACCGGCGTCGAATCCTAATCGCCCCCAAAACTTGCTGGTCGTTCACTATAGGAATTCCGGCCGTCCGACGCAAGTCATTGCTGACGAAACGTTTTTCGGCCGCTTGGCTATTTGGCGTCCTTGCGGATGGCGCGCTGGATCTCGCGGTCGGAATCGCGCTCGCGCTCGGTCGCGCGCTTGTCGAATTCCTTCTTGCCCTTGGCCAACGCGATCTCGCACTTGACCAGGTGCTTCTTCCAGTAGAGCGACAGGGCGACACAGGCGTAGCCCTTCTGCTGCACGGCGCCAAACAGCTTGCCTAGCTCGCGCTTGTTGAGCAGCAACTTGCGGGTGCGGGTCGGGTCGGCGATGACATGGGTGCTGGCGGTCTGCAGCGGGGTGATGTGGCTGCCCAGCAGCCAGGCTTCGCCGTCCTTGAGCAGCACATAGCTGTCGGTCAGCTGCGCCTTGCCGGCTCTCAGGCTCTTGACCTCCCAGCCTGCCAGGGAAACACCCGCCTCGAAGCGGGTGTCGACGAAGTATTCGTGAAGCGCCTTTTTGTTCTGCGCGATGCTGCCGGGGGAGACTTTCTTTTGCTTGGCCATGATTCCAGGGTACAGCGAGTCAGGGGAAATGTCGCCACGCGCTTGAGCGGGTATGAGCAAACACGGACAATACCGCGGTTCTGGACTGCGGCAGGCTGGTGCGGGAGTAAAATGCGTGCGCCGCCCTCAAATTCAAGGTCCGACACCGATTTCGCTATTCTACGAGGTTCCGATGAGCACGCACATCCAACGTTCGGCGTTGCTGCCCTATCCTGCTTCAGCACTCTATGCGCTGGTTAATGACGTGGACCGTTATCCGGAGTTCCTGCCGTGGTGCTCGTCCGCCCAGATCCTGGAGCAGGACGAAGGCCTGATGCGCGCGGGTCTCACCGTGGCCAAGGGTGGTCTCAGCCAGCAGTTCACGACCCGCAACACCCTGGTGCCGGACGAGTCCATCACCATGGATCTGGAAAAGGGTCCCTTCAAGCAGCTGCATGGCGTCTGGACGTTCAAGGCGCTGGGCGACAAGGCCTGCAAGATTTCCCTGGATCTGTCCTTCGAATACGACAGCGCCATCGTCCGCGCGACCTTGGGCCCGTTGTTCAATCAGGCGGCCAATACCATGGTGGATGCCTTCTGCCAGCGTGCTCGAGCCCTCTATGGCTGAGTGTCTCGCCATCGAGGTGGCGCTGGCGTTGCCGGAGCGGCAATGGCTGTTGAGTCTGCAGCTCGAAGAGGGCGCCACGGTCGAGCAGGCGGTGCGGGCGTCGGGGCTGCTCGAGCAGTTGCCACCCGAACAGCGCGAAGCCTTCCGGGTCGGCATCTTTGGCAAGCTGGTAGCCAAGCCGAACGAGCGCAGGCTGATGGCGGGTGACCGGGTGGAGATCTATCGCCCGCTGCTTGCGGACCCCAAGGAAAGTCGCAAGCGGCGCGCGGAAAAGGCCAAGTCCAGGACTGGCCTCTAGCCAGGGATCACTGTCCGTCGGTGCGGATGCGATCGGGCGTCGGCACGGCGGCCGGACGGGCGCTGTCGATCTCTTTCTGGATGTTGTCTTCGGTCGAGCCGGGTACGGCTGGCGCTTCCGGTACGGCAGCGGGTGCCGAGGGTTGCGCCGGGGCGGTGGGATCCACGGTGGTGCCGCTGTCGGTACCCATGATCTGCTGTTCGCGGCTGGTGCCGGGCATGAAGTCGCCGGCCAGGCCGCTCAGTTGATTGTCGCCGTTGAACACCAGGCTGACACGCTCCTGCTTACGCTGACCGCCGGCGGCTTGCAGGCTGTACAGATAGTCCCAGCGATTGGGATGGAAGGTGTCTTGGATCAGCGGCGAACCCATGATAAACCGGACTTGTTGTCGGGTCATTCCGGGGCGCAACTGGTCTATCATGTCCTGGGTGACGACGTTGCCCTGTTGGATGTCGATCTTGTAAACCCCCGGCAGAGAGCAGCCGGCGAGCATGGCTAGGCCCATCAGAGAGAGCCCGGTCAGCGTTTGCTTGAGGTTTTGCATCGGTGGGAGACTTCCACTATCTTGCTGGGCAACGAAGCACCGATCATACCCGTATTCCCGAGGGCTGCGAAAGCACTCGGCACCGAGAAAGAGCATGGTAGAGAACAACGAACTCCGCAAAGCGGGTCTGAAAGTGACCCTGCCGCGCGTCAAGATATTGCAGATGCTGGACACCACCGAGCAGCGCCACATGAGCGCCGAAGACGTTTACAAGGCGCTCATGGAAGCGGGCGAGGATGTGGGACTGGCAACGGTCTATCGGGTCCTCACCCAGTTCGAAGCGGCCGGTCTGGTGGTGCGCCACAATTTCGACGGCGGCCATGCCGTGTTCGAGTTGGCCGACACCGGCCACCATGATCACATGGTGGATGTGGATACCGGCGAAGTCATCGAGTTCACCGATGCCTCGATCGAAAAGCGTCAGCGCGAGATCGTCGAAGAGCATGGTTTCGAACTGGTCGATCACAACCTGGTGCTGTACATCCGCCAGCGCAAGTGAAGACCCGGACATGAAAAAGGCGACCTTCGAGTCGCCTTTTTCATGTCCGGTGGCTGCCTGCGTCTAGCGGCTCACCACCAGCTTGCGAGCGTGGGCCAGGGATTCACGGGTCAGGTCGACACCACCCAGCATGCGCGCCACCTCTTCCACGCGCCGTGCGCGGTCGAGCTTGGCCACCGCGGTACGCGTCTCGTCGGTGCCGCGCTCCTTGTGTACGAACAGGTGTTGATGACCCTGGGCCGCCACCTGGGGCAGGTGGGTCACCGTCAGCACCTGGCCCCGCTCACCCAGTTGCCGCAGCAGCTGGCCGACCACCTCGGCGGTGGGGCCGCCGATACCGACGTCCACCTCGTCGAACACCAGGGTGGGTGTGCGCGAGGTCTGGGCGGTGATGACCTGGATGGCCAGGCTGATACGCGACAGTTCACCGCCGGAGGCAACCTTGGCCAGCGGGCGCAGGGGCTGGCCCGGGTTGGCGCTGACGCGGAATTCGACGCCTTCGTTGCCCAGCGGCTGGGGTTCGCCGGTACTGCCTGGCGTGAGGGTGATGCTGAAGCGGCCACCCGGCATGCCCAGGCGCTGCATCTCGGTCTCGACCGCGGCCGCGAGTTCCGGCGCCCGTTGTTCGCGCAGACGACTCAGTTCGCCGGCCTTCTCTTGGTAGTGGCGCTCGAAGGCTGTCAGTTCTTCCTGCAGGCGCTCCAGGGCGACGTCGTCGGCGTCCAGGGATTGCAGTTCGTTGCGCAGCTGTTCGTGCAGCTCCAGCAGGGCCTCGGGCTGGACCCGATGCTTGCGGGCAAGGCTGTAGACGCTGTCCAGACGCTCCTGCACTGCCTGCTGGCGCTCCGGGTCGGCTTCGAAATGATCGACGAAGCGATTGAGTTCGTTCATCGCCTCCTCGATCTGGATCTGGGCGGAGGCGAGCAGGTTGCTGGCCTCCTGGATCTGCGCCGGCGGGCGGTCGAAGGCGGTCAGGCGCGCCACGCTGGCATTGAGCGCCGACAGGGCATTGCCCTGCTCGTTTTCGGTACAGAGGTCCATGGCCTGGCGGCAGGCCAGCAGGATGTGCTCGGCGCTCGCCAGATCGCTCTGCTCCTGTTCCAGGGCCTGCAACTCGCCCTCGGCCAGGGCGAGGTTGTCGAGTTCTTCGAGCTGGTAGCTGAGCAACTGATGGCGGGCGCGTTGCTCGTCGCCGTTGCGGGTCAGGCGTTCCAGGGTCTGGCGCACCTGGCGCCAGCGCTGGGCCGCGAGCTGCACCTGGCGGACCAGCTCGCCCGCGCCGGCGTATTCGTCCAGCAGGCGGCGATGGGTGTCGAGGCCGAGCAATGACTGGTGCTCGTGCTGGCTGTGGATATCGATCAGCAGGCCGCCGAGGGTCTTGAGATCGGCCAGCGGGCAGGGCGAGCCATTGATATAGCCGCGCGAGCGCCCTTCGCGGGTGATGACGCGGCGCAGCAGGCAGGGGCCGTCCTGCTCCAGGTCGCGCTCGGCGAGCCACTGGCGCGCTTCGGGGATATCGGTGGTGTCGAAGCTGGCCAGGACATCGGCCTTGTCCGCGCCGGGTCTGACCGCATCGCTGTCGGCGCGATCGCCCAGGGTTAGGCCGAGGGCGTCCAGCATGATGGACTTGCCGGCGCCGGTTTCACCCGTGATCACGGTCATGCCGCGCTCGAGGTCGAGGTCGAGGTGTTCGACGATGGCGTAATTGCGGACGGACAGATGCACCAGCATGCGACGATCTCCGAAGGCGGTTTTCTGGTTGTTTATACAGTGCCTCTCGGGCACTGGCAATCCATACAGCTCTTGAAGCGCCGGCCGGCGGCCCCATATAGGCGCCATCGATCAAGGCGATGTCCATTAGAGGGCGCGCCCACCGGCAATATCACAGGAGGACTCCATGGCCGACGAACAGAACTCCCAGACCCCCGAGCACGAAGCCGCCCAGGGCGACGTCCAGCACGAGGATCTCGCCGCCCGCGTCGCCACGCTCGAAGAGCAGCTCGCCGCGGCCCAGGACCAGTCGCTGCGCAGCGTCGCCGAACTGCAGAACGTGCGTCGTCGCGCCGAGCAGGATGTGGAGAAGGCGCACAAGTTCGCCCTGGAAAAATTCGCTGGCGACCTGCTGCCGGTGCTCGACAGCCTGGAGCGTGGCCTGGAACTGTCCAACGCCACCGACGAGACCTTGAAGCCCATGCGCGAAGGCATGGAGCTGACCCTGAAGATGCTGCAGGACACCCTCAAGCGCTATCAGGTCGAGGCCGTCGATCCCCACGGCGCGCCCTTCAATCCGGAACACCACCAGGCCATGGCCATGGAGGAGAGCGCTACCGCCGAGCCGGGCAGCGTCCTCAAGGTGTTTCAAAAGGGCTATCTGCTCAATGGTCGCCTGCTGCGGCCGGCGATGGTGGTAGTCAGCAAGGCACCTGCAGCGCAGCAGCCGAGCATCGACGAAAAGGCTTGAAATTCTTTCGCTCGGCCCCATCTGGTAGGCAAGCGAACATCAAAGGCCCCCTGAGCGGGCCGCGCGGAATCTGAGATTTCTGGAGAAGACTACATGGGCAAGATCATCGGTATCGACCTGGGGACCACCAACTCCTGCGTCGCGATCCTCGAAAACGGCAACGTCAAGGTACTGGAAAACGCCGAAGGCACCCGTACCACGCCGTCCATCATCGCCTACACCAACGACGGCGAGACCCTGGTTGGCCAGCCGGCCAAGCGCCAGGCGGTGACCAATCCGCAGAACACCCTGTACGCGGTCAAGCGTCTGATCGGCCGGCGTTATGAAGAAAACGTCGTGCAGAAAGACATCCAGATGGTCCCCTACAAGATCGTCAAGGCGGACAACGGTGACGCCTGGGTCGAGGCCAAGGGCCAGAAGATGGCGCCGCCGCAGGTGTCTGCCGAAGTCCTGAAGAAGATGAAGAAGACCGCCGAGGACTACCTGGGCGAAGCCGTGACCGAAGCGGTCATCACCGTCCCGGCCTACTTCAACGACAGCCAGCGCCAGGCCACCAAGGATGCCGGTCGCATCGCCGGTCTGGACGTCAAGCGCATCATCAACGAGCCCACCGCGGCTGCCCTGGCCTATGGCCTGGACAAGGCCAAGGGCGACCATACCGTGATCGTCTATGACCTGGGCGGCGGTACCTTCGACGTCTCGGTCATCGAGATCGCCGAGGTCGACGGTGAGCATCAGTTCGAGGTGCTGGCCACCAATGGCGACACCTTCCTGGGCGGCGAAGACTTCGACATCCGCCTGATCGACTACCTCGTCGAGGAATTCAAGAAAGAAAGCGGCATGAACCTCAAGGGTGACCCGCTGGCCATGCAGCGCCTGAAGGAGGCTGCGGAAAAAGCCAAGATCGAGCTGTCCTCGGCTACCCAGACCGACGTCAACCTGCCCTACATCACCGCCGATGCCAGCGGTCCCAAGCACCTGAACGTCAAGGTCTCCCGCGCCAAGCTGGAGTCCCTGGTGGAAGAGCTGGTCGAGCGCACCATCGAGCCGTGCCGTACTGCCCTGAAGGACTCCGGCCTGGACGTCTCCGACATCCACGAGGTCATCCTGGTGGGCGGTCAGACCCGCATGCCCCTGGTGCAGAAGCGCGTGGCCGACTTCTTCGGCAAGGAAGCGCGCAAGGACGTCAACCCGGACGAAGCCGTCGCCATCGGTGCCGCCATCCAGGGCGCCGTGCTGGCCGGTGACGTCAAGGACGTGCTGCTGCTGGACGTCACCCCGCTGACCCTGGGCATCGAGACCATGGGTGGCGTGATGACCGCGCTGATCGAGAAGAACACCACCATCCCGACCAAGAAGTCGCAGGTGTTCTCCACCGCCGACGACAATCAGGGCGCCGTGACCATCCACGTGCTGCAGGGCGAGCGCAAGCAGGCCGCGCAGAACAAGTCGCTGGGCAAGTTCGACCTGGCCGAGATCCCGCCGGCGCCGCGTGGCGTACCGCAGATCGAGGTGACCTTCGACATCGACGCCAACGGTATCCTCAACGTGTCCGCCAAGGACAAGGCCACCGGCAAGCAGCAGTCCATCGTCATCAAGGCGTCCTCCGGTCTGTCCGAGGAAGAGATTCAGCAGATGGTGCGTGACGCCGAGGCCAATGCCGACGAGGATCGCAAGTTCGAAGAGCTGGCCGCGGCCCGCAACCAGGGCGATGCCCTGGTGCACGGTACCCGCAAGATGCTGACCGAGGCGGGCGACAAGGCCACCGCGGAAGAGAAGAGCACCATCGAGAAGGCCATTGGCGAACTGGAAACCGCCGTACGCGGTGACGACAAGGACGCCATCGAAGCCAAGATGAATGCCCTGTCCCAGGCCTCCGCGCCGCTGGCCCAGAAGCTCTATTCCGAGCAGGGCGCTGGCGCCGGTGCCGAAGGCGCATCGGCCAAGGCGGACGGTGATGCCAAGAAGCCCGGCGACGACGTGGTCGATGCCGAGTTCGAGGAAGTGAAGGACAACAAGTAAGCCCCGTGCTTACCGCACCTGGCGGGCTTCGGCCCGTCGGATCCGCCACGCGGGAGCCTGCTCCCGCGTTGGCGTGTCTGGAGGGTGAGAAAATTTAAGGTGCAGAAAGTCTATGGCCAAACGTGATTACTATGAGGTGCTCGGGGTCGAGCGCGGCGCCAGCGAAGCCGAGCTCAAGAAGGCCTACCGACGCCTGGCGATGAAATACCACCCGGATCGCAATCCGGGGGACGCGGCTGCCGAAGAGCAGTTCAAGGAGGCCGCCGAGGCCTACGAAGTGCTGTCCGATGCGGGCAAGCGCTCGGCCTACGACCAGTACGGCCATGCTGGCGTCGATCCGAGCATGGGCGGCGGCGGTTTCGGTGGCGCGGCGGGTGGCGCGAGCTTCTCCGACATCTTCGGCGACGTCTTCAGCGACTTCTTCGGTGGGCGCGGTGGCGCCGGTGGACGCGGCGGCCCGCAGCGCGGTGCCGACCTGCGCTACACCCTGGACCTGGATCTGGAAGAGGCGGTGCGTGGGACCACGGTCACCATTCGCGTGCCCACCCTGGTCGAGTGCAAGGTCTGCGATGGCAATGGCGCCAAGCCGGGTACCTCGGCGTCCACCTGCCCCACCTGCGGTGGCATCGGCCAGGTGCGCATGCAGCAGGGCTTCTTCTCGGTCCAGCAGACCTGCCCGCGCTGCCACGGCAGCGGCAAGATCATTCCCGAGCCCTGCAACGCCTGTCATGGTCAGGGGCGCGTGGAAGAGCAGAAGACCCTGTCGGTCAAGGTGCCCGCGGGCGTCGACACCGGCGACCGCATCCGCCTGACCGGCGAAGGCGAGGCTGGAACCTTGGGTGGCCCCAGCGGCGACCTCTATGTCGTGGTCAATGTGCGCGAGCACTCGATCTTCCAGCGCGACGGCAAGCACCTCTATTGCGAGGTGCCGATCAACTTCACCGACGCCGCCCTGGGTGGCGAACTGGAAGTGCCGACCCTGGATGGCCGCGTCAAGCTGAAGATTCCCGAGGGCACCCAGACCGGCAAGATGTTCCGCCTGCGCGGCAAGGGCGTGACGCCTGTGCGCGGTGGCGGCGCCGGCGACCTGATGTGCAAGGTGGTGGTGGAGACTCCGGTCAACCTGAGCCGGCGCCAGCGCGAGCTGCTCGAGGAGTTCCGTAACACCCTGCAGAGCGACAGCTCCCATTCGCCCCGGGCCAGTGGCTGGTTCGACGGCATGAAGCGCTTCTTCGACGACCTCTAAACCGGCAGGGGCGCCGTCGCGAGGCGGCGCCCGGCCAGCAGCCTGGAGCTGATGATGCGACGTATAGCTGTAATGGGCGCCGCGGGGCGCATGGGCAAGACCCTGATCGAAGCGGTCCAGCAGACCCAGGGCGCTGCCGGTCTCACCGCCGCGGTGGATCGCCCGGAAAGCAGTCTGGTAGGTGCCGACGCCGGCGAACTCGCCGGTATCGGCCGTAACGGAGTGATGCTGTCGGGCGATCTGGCGCGGGTGCTGGATGATTTCGATGTGCTCATCGACTTCACCCATCCCAACGTGACCCTGCAGAATCTGGCGCTCTGCCGCAAGGCCAGGAAGGCCATGGTGATCGGCACCACCGGCTTCACCGCCGAGCAGAAGCTGACCCTGCTGGAAGCGAGCAAGGAAATTCCCATCGTCTTCGCCGCCAACTTCAGCGTCGGCGTCAATCTCTGCCTCAAGCTGCTCGACACCGCCGCCCGCGTGCTGGGTGACGAGGTCGACATCGAGATCATCGAGGCGCACCACAGGCACAAGGTCGATGCGCCTTCGGGGACCGCCCTGCGCATGGGCGAGGTCGTTGCCCAGGCGCTGGGTCGTGACCTTGAAGAAGTGGCCGTCTATGGCCGCGAGGGCCAGACCGGTGCCCGCGACCGCCAGACCATCGGCTTCGCCACCGTACGCGCTGGCGACGTGGTGGGCGATCACACGGTGCTGTTCGCCAGCGAAGGCGAGCGGGTCGAGATCACCCACAAGGCCTCCAGCCGCATGACCTTCGCCAAGGGCGCGGTGCGCGCGGCCCTCTGGCTCAAGGACAAACAGCCGGCGCTATATGACATGCAGGACGTGCTGGAGTTGCGCTGATCCCCTTGCGGGGGTGCCAGCCGTGATCAATTCGTGTACAATGCAGCTTTAGTGTATCCACTAAAAGCTAGCGCAGAATGAAATCACAACATTAAAACGGGATGACTCTTCGAGATGTCATCCCGTTTTTTTGCACCCTGCGTTTGCCCGCCAAGGCTTGATTTTCGGAGGTCTTCTTGACTAAGCCAGCCATACTCGCACTTGCCGATGGCAGCATCTTTCGCGGTGAATCCATCGGTGCCGACGGCCACACGGTCGGCGAAGTGGTGTTCAACACCGCCATGACCGGCTACCAGGAAATCCTGACCGATCCTTCCTATGCGAAGCAGATCGTCACCCTGACCTATCCGCACATCGGCAACACCGGCACCACGCCGCAGGATGGCGAGGCCGCCCAGGTGTGGGCCGCCGGGCTGATCATCCGCGACCTGCCGCTGCTGGCCAGCAACTGGCGCAACAAGCAGTCGCTGCCGGACTATCTCAAGGAGAACGGCACCATCGCCATCGCCGGTATCGACACGCGTCGACTGACCCGCATCCTCCGCGAGAAGGGCGCTCAGGATGGCTGCATCCTTACCGGCGAAGACGCCACCGAGGAGCGCGCCCTGGAACTGGCCCGCGCCTTCCCCGGCCTCAAGGGCATGGACCTGGCCAAGGAAGTCAGCGTCAAGGAGCGCTACGAGTGGCGCTCCGGCGTCTGGTCGCTGGAAACCGACAGCCACGCCGAGATCCCGGCCGAGCAGCTGCCCTATCACGTGGTGGCCTTCGACTATGGCGTCAAGCTGAACATCCTGCGCATGCTGGTGGCCCGCGGCTGCCGCATTACCGTGCTGCCGGCCCAGACCCCGGCCAGCGAAGCCCTGGCGCTGCAACCCGATGGCATCTTCCTAGCCAATGGCCCGGGCGATCCCGAACCTTGCGACTACGCCATCAAGGCGATCCAGGACGTCCTCGAAACCGAGATTCCGGTGTTCGGCATCTGCCTGGGCCACCAGTTGCTGGCCCTGGCTTCCGGCGCCAAGACGGTGAAGATGCCCAACGGTCACCACGGCGCCAACCATCCGGTGCAGGATCTCGACAGCGGCGTGGTGATGATCACCAGCCAGAACCACGGTTTCGCCGTGGACGAGGCCAGCCTGCCGGCCAATGTGCGGGCCACCCACAAGTCGCTGTTCGATGGCACCCTGCAGGGCATCGAGCGTACCGACAAGGTCGCCTTCAGCTTCCAGGGTCACCCCGAGGCGAGCCCTGGCCCGCACGACGTGGCGCCGCTGTTCGACAAGTTCATCCAGGCCATGGCGGCACGCCGCTAAGACGGGAGGAGGGTAGCGCTCATGCTGGCGAATCTGGGTGTCATCGACTTCTGGACCTATGTGGTCGGGACCCTGTTCGTCATCCTGTTGCCCGGCCCCAATTCCTTCTTCGTGCTGGCCACCAGTGCCCAGCGCGGCATTCGCAGCGGTTACCAGGCGGCCTCGGCCGTGTTCCTCGGTGACGCCGTGCTGATGCTGCTCTCGGCGCTGGGCGTCGCCTCGCTGCTCAAGGCCGAACCGCTGTTCTTCCAGATCCTCAAGTATCTGGGCGCGGCGTACCTGTTCTACCTCGGCTGGGGCATGTTGCGCGGCGGACTCAAGTCCTGGCGCAGCCCGGCCCAGGGCCAGGCCGAGGCGACCCTGCGCGAAGACGTCCACCAGCCGTTCCGCAAGGCGCTGCTGCTGAGCCTGTCGAACCCGAAGGCGATCCTGTTCTTCGTTTCCTTCTTCATCCAGTTCGTGGACCCCGGTTATGCCCATCCGGCGCTGTCCTTCCTGGTGCTGGGCGCGGTACTGGAAGCGATCAGCTTCTGCTACCTGTCGTTCCTGATTTTCTGCGGCGTTCACCTGGCGGCTTGGTTCCGTCAGCGGCGTCGCCTCAGCGCGGGCGCCACCGGTGGCGTCGGCGCCCTGTTCGTGGGGTTCGGTGTGAAGCTGGCCACCGCAACCCTGACCTGATTACCTGCATTCGAGAAGCCCATGCCTAAGCGTACAGACATCAAGAGCATCCTGATCCTCGGGGCCGGCCCCATCGTCATCGGCCAGGCCTGCGAGTTCGACTATTCCGGCGCCCAGGCCTGCAAGGCCCTGCGCGAGGAAGGCTTCCGCGTCATCCTGGTGAACTCCAATCCGGCCACCATCATGACCGACCCGTCGATGGCCGACGCCACCTACATCGAGCCGATCAAGTGGGCCACCGTGGCCAAGATCATCGAGAAGGAGCGCCCCGACGCCCTGCTGCCGACCATGGGCGGCCAGACCGCGCTTAACTGCGCCCTGGATCTGGAGCGGCATGGCGTGCTGGCGAAATTCGGTGTCGAGATGATCGGCGCCAACGCCGACACCATCGACAAGGCCGAGGATCGTTCGCGCTTCGACAAGGCCATGAAGGACATTGGCCTCGCCTGCCCGGTCTCGGGTATCGCCCACAGCATGGAAGAAGCCTACGGCGTGCTGGAGAAGGTCGGCTTCCCCTGCATCATCCGGCCGAGCTTCACCATGGGCGGCACCGGTGGCGGCATCGCCTACAACCGCGAGGAATTCGAGGAAATCTGCACCCGTGGTCTGGATCTGTCGCCGACCAACGAACTGCTGATCGACGAATCCCTGATCGGCTGGAAGGAATACGAGATGGAGGTGGTCCGCGACAAGAAGGACAACTGCATCATCGTCTGCTCCATCGAGAACTTCGATCCCATGGGCGTGCACACCGGTGACTCCATCACCGTGGCTCCGGCCCAGACGCTGACCGACAAGGAATACCAGATCATGCGCAACGCCTCCCTGGCGGTGCTGCGCGAGATCGGGGTCGAGACCGGCGGCTCCAACGTCCAGTTCGGCATCTGCCCCAACACCGGGCGCATGGTAGTGATCGAGATGAACCCGCGGGTATCGCGTTCCTCGGCACTGGCCTCCAAGGCCACCGGCTTCCCCATCGCCAAGATCGCCGCCAAGCTGGCGGTCGGCTATACCCTGGACGAGCTGCAGAACGACATCACCGGCGGTCGTACCCCGGCGTCCTTCGAGCCGGCCATCGACTACGTGGTCACCAAGATCCCGCGCTTCGCCTTCGAGAAATTCCCCAAGGCCGATGCCCGTCTGACCACCCAGATGAAATCCGTGGGCGAGGTCATGTCCATCGGCCGTACCTTCCAGGAATCCCTGCAGAAAGCCCTGCGTGGCCTGGAAGTCGGCGTGGTCGGCTTCGATCCCAAGCTGGATCCGGCCGATCCCGAAGCCGACGGCACCCTCAAGCGCGAGCTGACCGTGCCGGGCGCCGATCGCATCTGGTACATCGGCGACGCCTTCCGCCAGGGCTACAGCCTGGACAAGGTCTTCGAGCTGACCCGCATCGATCCCTGGTTCCTGGTGCAGATCGAAGACCTGATCAAGGACGAGGAGCGCATCAAGACCCTGGGTCTGGCCGACCTCGACTACGAGCTGATGCGCAAGCTCAAGCGCAAGGGCTTCTCCGATGCGCGCCTGGCCAAGCTGCTCGGCGTCACCGAGAAGAACCTGCGGGCCCATCGCCACAAGCTCAAGGTGCTGCCGGTGTACAAGCGGGTGGACACCTGTGCCGCCGAGTTCGCCACCGATACCGCCTACCTCTACTCCACCTACGAGGAAGAGTGCGAGGCCAAGCCCAGCGGTCGCGACAAGATCATGATCCTCGGTGGCGGTCCCAACCGGATCGGCCAGGGCATCGAGTTCGACTACTGCTGCGTGCACGCGGCCCTGGCCATGCGTGAAGATGGCTACGAGACCATCATGGTCAACTGCAACCCGGAAACCGTCTCCACCGACTACGACACCTCCGACCGCCTGTTCTTCGAGCCGGTGACCCTGGAAGACGTACTGGAGATCGTCCGCGTCGAGCAGCCCAAGGGCGTCATCGTCCAGTACGGCGGCCAGACCCCGCTCAAGCTCTGCCGTGCCCTGGAAGAGGCCGGTGTGCCCATCATCGGCACCAGCCCCGACGCCATCGACCGCGCCGAAGACCGCGAACGCTTCCAGCAGATGGTGCAGCGCCTGAACCTGCGTCAGCCGGCCAACGCCACCGCGCGCAGCGAAGACGAGGCTCTGGCCCTGTCCAAGAACATCGGCTATCCGATGGTGGTCCGTCCCTCCTACGTGCTGGGCGGCCGGGCGATGGAGATCGTCTACCAGGAAGAAGAACTCAAGCGCTACATGCGCGAAGCGGTGAAGGTGTCCAACGACAGCCCCGTGCTGCTCGACCACTTCCTCAACTGCGCCATCGAGGTGGACGTGGATGCGGTATGCGACGGCCAGACCGTGGTGATCGGCGCCATCATGCAGCACATCGAACAGGCCGGCGTGCACTCCGGTGACTCCGCCTGCTCGCTGCCGCCCTATTCGCTGCCCAAGCACATCCAGGACGAGATCCGCGAGCAGGTCAAGAAGATGGCCCTGGAGCTCGGCGTGATCGGTCTGATGAACGTGCAGATGGCCGTGCAGGGCGAAGACATCTACGTCATCGAGGTCAACCCGCGCGCCTCCCGTACCGTGCCCTTCGTCTCCAAGTGCATCGGCGAGTCCCTGGCCAAGGTGGCCGCCCGGGTCATGGCCGGCAAGACCCTGGCCGAGGTGGGCTTCACCCAGGAGATCATCCCGCCGTTCTTCAGCGTCAAGGAAGCGGTCTTCCCCTTCAACAAGTTCCCCGGCGTCGACCCCATCCTCGGCCCGGAGATGAAGTCCACCGGCGAGGTGATGGGTGTCGGCGACAGCTTCGGCGAAGCCTTCGCCAAGGCCCAGCTGGGTGCCAACGAGATCCTGCCGAACTCCGGTTGCGCCTTCATCAGCGTGCGTGACGACGACAAGCCCGAAGCCGTGCAGGTCGCCCGCGATCTGGTCGGTCTGGGCTTCGAGGTCGTCGCCACCGCCGGTACCGCGCGGGTGATCGAGGCGGCCGGTCTGCCGGTGCGTCGCGTGAACAAGGTGACCGAAGGCCGTCCCCATGTGGTCGACATGATCAAGAACGACGAGGTCACTCTGATCATCAACACCACCGAAGGCCGGCAGTCCATCGCCGATTCCTACTCGATCCGCCGCAACGCGCTGCAGCACAAGCTGTGCTGCACCACCACCATTGCCGGCGGCCAGGCCATTTGCGAAGCTTTGAAATTCGGCGCCGAGAAGACCGTGCGCCGGCTGCAAGATCTGCATGCAGGAGTTAAGGCATGACCAAGTACCCCATGACCGTCCAGGGCGCCCGTGCCCTGGAAGACGAGCTCAAGCACCTCAAGACCGAGCTGCGCCCGCAGATCACCCAGGCCATCGCCGAAGCGCGTGAGCTGGGTGACCTCAAGGAGAACGCCGAGTACCACGCCGCCCGCGAACAGCAGGGCATGGTCGAGGCGCGGATCCGCGATATCGAAGGGCGCCTGCAGAACGCCCAGGTAATCGACGTGACCGCCCTGCCGCACACCGGCAAGGTGATCTTCGGTACCACAGTGGAGATCGCCAATACCGAGACCGACGAGACCGTGACCTACCAGATCGTCGGTGACGACGAGGCGGACATCAAGCAGGGCAAGCTGTCGGTGGGTTCGCCCATCGCCCGCGCCCTGATCGGCAAGGAAGAGGGGGACGTGGTGCTGGTGAAGACCCCGGGTGGCGATGTCGAATACGAAATTGTCGCCGTCCGTCACGTCTGATCGTCGCGCCGGAGGCTGGCTCGCCAGGCTGCTCGCAGCAGCCTGGCAGCTGGCCCAGGTGTTCTGGGTCGGCCCGCTGGTCGCCCTGCACCTGTGCATCCCCGTGGCGCTCGCCCAGGCGGGCTGGGCACCGCTGCTGATCCAGTCCGGGCGTGAAGAGTTGCTGCGCATGATGCTCAGCGCCGCAGGCGGTGGGGTCTTTACCCAGATCGTGGTGCTGGTGTGGTGGGCCGGCGTGGGCGCCCTGTGGCGCGATCTGCGCGGCCAGCTGCTGCTCGCCAGTGCCCTGGCTGTGCTGCTGCAGAACGAACTGGCGCGCTTCTGGACCGGGCCGACCGCCCTGGCCGGCTACCTGGTCCTGCTGCTCTGCGGTCTGATCCTGGTGCTGCAGCCCGTTCCCGGGCGTGCGCCGGGCAATCAGACGGTATAGCGCACCACGTTGGAGAGATTGCGATTCTGCTCGCGCGCCTTGCGGTAGATCAGCGCCATCTTGCCGATGACCTGTACCAGCTCCGCCTTGCTCGACGCGCACAGCTCGTCGATCAGGGCCCGGCGGTCTTCCCGCTCCGTGACGGCCAGCTTGATCTTGATCAGTTCATGATCGTTGAGCGCGCGGTCGAGTTCGCCCAGCACGCCTTCGCTCAGGCCGTTCTCGCTGATGGTGACCACCGGCTTGAGTTGATGACCGATCGCCTTGAACCGCTTTTTAAGCTCGTTGTTGAGCGCCATAATTCACCCCGGATAAAAGCCGGACAGTTTATCCCAGCTGCCACGTGCCGCCCAGCGATACGCGAAAACTTACCAGCGCGCCAGGCTTGCCCGCGCGCCCGGCAACGCCTGCGGTGTCGGCTCAAGGAACACCGCGACGACCCTTCGGTCAAGTCGGTGCGCCAGGAAGGTCTCGGCGCGAGCGTCGGCAGGCCTTGTTATTTTCCACTGGGCCCCCATATGAGCGAGCTGAGTGCGATGGATCGATCCAGGGGCCTGCGGGACGAAGATGGCGTGAGTCCTTCGAGCAGGGCTCTGGCGCCGCCTTCCGCGTCGCGGGACCAGATCGCGCCAGCAATATCTATTGGGTCGCGGTTTTAGGGGCAATTGAGAGAATTGATGGCCGCAACGTCTGCCTTGCCCTAGAGTCAAAGGTAGAAGACTCATATAGCGTTACAGACGATGTCTGCCGTGGGCCAGGCTTTGTGTAGTAACTTACCGGTCACTGCCGGTTTCGCTTCGAACGGTTTACCCACGAAACCGGCGCAGAGGGTAGTCAATTGAACGACATGGCAAAGAATCTGATCCTGTGGCTGATCATCGCCGCGGTGCTCGTCACCGTGATGAACAACTTCTCCAGCCCCAACGAACCTCAGACGCTCAACTACTCCGACTTCATCCAGCAGGTGAAGGACGGGCAGATCGAGAGCGTGACCGTGGATGGCTATGTCATCACCGGCAAGCATCGTGATGGCGATCCTTTCAAGACCATCCGTCCGGCGATCCAGGACAATGGCCTGATCGGCGACTTGGTCAACAATAGCGTCACCATCACCGGCAAGCAGCCCGAGCAGCAGAGCATCTGGACTCAGTTGCTGGTGGCCAGCTTCCCGATCCTGGTGATCATCGCCGTCTTCATGTTCTTCATGCGCCAGATGCAGGGAGGCGCCGGCGGTCGCGGCGGTCCCATGAGCTTTGGCAAGAGCAAGGCGCGACTGCTGTCGGAAGACCAGGTCAAGACCACCTTCGCCGATGTCGCCGGTTGCGACGAAGCCAAGGAAGAAGTCACCGAGCTGGTCGAATTCCTCCGTGATCCAGGCAAGTTCCAACGCCTGGGTGGTCGTATTCCCCGTGGCGTGCTGATGGTCGGCTCGCCGGGTACCGGCAAGACGCTGCTGGCCAAGGCCGTGGCCGGTGAGGCCAAGGTGCCGTTCTTCACCATTTCCGGTTCGGACTTCGTCGAAATGTTCGTCGGTGTCGGTGCCAGCCGCGTACGTGACATGTTCGACCAGGCCAAGAAGCACGCGCCCTGCATCATCTTCATCGACGAGATCGATGCGGTCGGTCGCCACCGTGGCAACGGCATGGGCGGTGGTCACGACGAGCGCGAGCAGACCCTGAACCAGCTGCTGGTCGAGATGGATGGCTTCGAGATGAACGATGGCATCATCGTCATCGCTGCTACCAACCGTCCTGATGTGCTCGACCCGGCCCTGCTGCGTCCCGGCCGCTTCGATCGCCAGGTGGTGGTCGGTCTCCCGGACATCCGCGGTCGCGAACAGATCCTCAAGGTGCACATGCGCAAGGTGCCGGTCGGCGAGCGCGTGGACGCCGGCGTCATCGCCCGCGGTACCCCGGGTTTCTCCGGTGCCGATCTGGCCAACCTGGTCAACGAGGCTTCGCTGTTCGCCGCCCGTGCCAACAAGCGCATCGTCGACATGCGCGAGTTCGAGCTGGCCAAGGACAAGATCATGATGGGCGCTGAGCGCAAGACCATGGTCATGTCCGAGAAGGAGAAGCGCAACACCGCCTACCACGAAGCGGGTCACGCCATCGTCGGTCGCCTGGTGCCGGAGCACGATCCGGTCTACAAGGTCTCCATCATTCCCCGTGGTCGCGCTCTGGGCGTGACCATGTTCCTCCCCGAGGAGGATCGCTACAGCCTGTCCAAGCGTGCGCTGGAAAGCCAGATCTGCTCGCTGTTCGGCGGCCGTATCGCCGAGGAAATGACCCTGGGCTTCGAGGGGGTGACCACCGGTGCCTCCAACGACATCATGCGCGCGACCTCTCTGGCGCGGAACATGGTCACCAAGTGGGGCCTGTCCGAGAAACTCGGCCCGCTGCTGTATGGCGAGGAAGAGAATGAAGGCTATCTGGGTCGTTCGGGTGGTGGCGGCGCCGGCAATATGTCGGGCGAGACCGCCAAGCAGATCGACCTGGAAATTCGCCGGATCATCGACGACTGCTATGGCACGGCCAAGCGTCTGCTGGACGAGAACCGCGACAAGCTCGAACTCATGGCCGATGCCCTGATGAAGTACGAGACCATCGATTCTGATCAGATCGACGACATCATGGCCGGCAAGGTCCCGCGTGAGCCGCGTGATTGGCATGACCGTGGCGGTCCTACCGGTGACGCTCCGGCGCCGCAGAGTGGTAGCGATCGTCCGGAAACCCCCATCGGTGGTCCGGCCGGAGAACACTGAAACACCCATGTTCAATCCGCTTCCTTCGACCCGATTGCCTTGCGGCAATCGGGTTCTTGTTTTTGACGCGCCCAAAGTCATGGGCATCCTCAACGTCACTCCCGACTCCTTTTCCGATGGTGGTCGCTATACGGCGGTCGAGAGCGCCCTGCGCCATGCCGAGGGGATGGTGGCGGCGGGTGCGGCCATCATCGATGTCGGGGGCGAGTCCACGCGCCCGGGGGCGCCCGCGGTATCCGAAGCGGAAGAACTCGATCGGGTCGTGCCGGTGATCGAGGCGATCGCCCGCGAGCTCGATGTCGTGATTTCCATGGATACCTCCACGCCCGCGGTCATGCGCGAAGGCGCCAGGGCGGGTGCCGGTCTGATCAATGACGTGCGCTCGCTGCGTCGGCCCGGCGCCCTCGAGACGGCGGCCGCGACCGATCTGGCGATCTGCCTGATGCACATGCGCGGCGAGCCCGGCACCATGCAGCAGGCGCCCGTCTATGCTGATGTCGCAGGCGAGGTAGGCGCCTTTCTCGCCGAGCAGGTGGCCCGCTGCGAAGCGGTCGGCATCTCCCGTCAGCGGCTGGTGCTGGATCCAGGCTATGGCTTCGCCAAGACCCTCGAGCACAACCTCGAACTGTTCAGGCGACAGGCCGAGTTGCTCGCGTTTGGGCTACCCTTGCTGGTGGGTGTCTCGCGCAAGAGCATGATCGGCGCGGTCACCGGGCGGCCCGTGGAAGGTCGTCTGGCGGGCGGTCTGGCCCTGGCGGCGCTGGCACTGGCCAAGGGCGCGCAGATCCTCAGGGTCCATGATGTGGCGGAAACGGTGGACGTGGTGAAGATGATCACCGCAGTCGAAGGCTTCAGGCAGGAACAGAACTGATGGCAAGAAAGTATTTTGGAACCGATGGCATTCGCGGCAAGGTCGGGACGTATCCCATCACCCCGGATTTCATGCTCAAGCTGGGCTGGGCGGCCGGTATCGCCTTTCGCAGCCGCGGTGGTTGCCGGGTGCTGGTCGGCAAGGACACCCGCAACTCGGGCTACATGTTCGAATCGGCACTGGAAGCCGGGCTGTCCGCCGCCGGCGCCGACGTCATGCTGCTCGGTCCCATGCCCACGCCGGGGATCGCCTACCTGACGCGGACCTTCCAGGCCAGCGCCGGCATCGTCATCAGTGCGTCGCACAATCCCTATTACGACAATGGCATCAAGTTCTTTTCCGGCGCCGGCACCAAGCTGCCCGATGAACTCGAGACCATGATCGAGGAACTGCTCGATACACCCATGACCGTGGTCGACTCGGCGCGTATCGGCAAGGTCTCGCGCATCAATGATGCCGCCGGGCGCTACATTGAGTTCTGCAAGAGCAGCGTGCCCACCGGGACCAGCTTCGCCGGCATGAAGATCGTGCTGGATTGCGCCAATGGCGCTACCTACAAGATCGCGCCCAGCGTCTTCCGCGAACTGGGGGCGGACGTCAGCGTGCTGGGCGTGCAGCCGGACGGGCTCAACATCAACAAGGATTGCGGCTCCACTCACCTGGAAGGGCTGCAGCAGGCAGTGCTCGACCAGCATGCCGACATTGGCATCGCCTTCGATGGCGACGGCGACCGGGTGCTGATGGTGGATCACACCGGGGCGGCGGTAGATGGCGACGAGCTCCTCTATCTGATCGCTCGCGACCTCAAGCGCCGCGGCCGCCTCGAGGGTGGGGTGGTAGGTACCCTGATGAGCAATCTCGGACTCGAGCTGGGCCTGGCCGAGCTGGATATTCCCTTCGTGCGCGCCAAGGTCGGGGATCGCTATGTGATGGCCGAACTGCTGGAGCGCAACTGGGTGCTGGGGGGCGAGAATTCCGGGCACGTGGTCTGCTGCCAGTACACCACCACCGGAGACGCCACCATCGCCGCGCTGCAGGTGCTGATCGCCCTGCGCAATGCCGGCCAGACCCTGGCCCAGGCGCGCATGGCGCTGCGCAAGTGCCCGCAGGTGCTGATCAACGTGAGATTCGGTGGCGGCCAGGATCCCCTGGAGCATCCACGGGTCAAGCAGGCCAGTGCCGAGGTGACCGAGAAGATGGCCGGCAAGGGACGGGTGCTGCTGCGCAAATCCGGGACCGAGCCGCTGTTGCGGGTCATGGTCGAGGGCGAGAACGAACGAGAGGTGCGGGCCCATGCGGAAGCCCTCGCTCAGTTGATAACCGAGGTATGTGCTTGATTTGCTTGCATGCCTGTTTTCGATTGAGTAACATCTGCGCCCACTTCGCTCCCTGAGGTAAAACGCATGCGTCGTTCCCTGGTTGCCGGTAACTGGAAAATGCATGGCTCGCTGCAAGGCGTGTCGGCGCTGGTCGCAGGCTTGAAAGGGTTGGATGGCGCAGCGGGTGTCGATATCGTGGTGATTCCGACATTGGTGCATCTGTCAGGGGTGGCTGAAGCGTTGGCGGAAACGTCGCTGATGGTGGGAGCTCAGACCTGTGCTCCCGTCGCGGGCGAGAAGGCTCTGACTGGCGAGGTGTCCTCGACCCAGTTGGCAGAATTCGGTTGCCGCTACGTACTGGTGGGGCACTCCGAGCGACGTGCGCTGCTGGGCGAGGATGATGTGGTGGTGGCGAAGAAATTCGCGGCCATTCAGGAGGGCGGGATGATTCCCGTGCTCTGCGTCGGCGAAACCCGTGAAGAGCGGGAGGCCGAGCGCACTCTGGACGTGGTGGGTGGCCAGCTGAAGGCGGTCATCGATGCGGTTGGAGTGGCAGCGTTCGCCAATGCCGTCGTGGCCTACGAGCCGGTCTGGGCGATAGGTACGGGGCTCACGGCGACGCCGGAGCAGGCGCAAGAGGTTCATGCGGCGATTCGCGCCCTGGTGCGCGAGGCCGATGCTGGGGTCGCTGAAGGCCTTCAGTTGTTGTATGGCGGCAGTGTCAAGGCCGCCAACGCTGCCGAATTGTTCGGCATGCCGGATATCGATGGGGGGCTGGTAGGTGGAGCCTCCCTGAATGCTGAAGAGTTCAGTGCGATTTGCCGCGCTGCAGGACGTGGATAATGTTGGAAACTGCAGTTGTCGTGATCCACTTGCTGATGGCGCTTGGCCTGATCGTGCTGGTATTGATGCAGCAGGGCAAGGGTGCCGAAGCCGGTGCATCCTTTGGTGCGGGCGCCTCGGGTACCGTATTCGGTAGCCAAGGTTCTGCTACCTTTCTGAGTCGCTTTACTGCTATACTAGCCGCGGTTTTTTTCGCGACTAGCCTGGGTCTGGCGTACTTCGCCAAGAACCATGCGCTGAGTCTGCGCGAAGTGGGTCTGCCCACTCAGCCGGTCCAGCAGGCTCCTCAGCCGAAGCAGGATGGTAACGATGTTCCCCTGAGTCAGCCTAGCGCTGCCCAGGGTGGTACTTCCGGGGACGTGCCCCAGGAGTCCAAGTAGGTTTCAAAGGTTTCATGCCGAAGTGGTGGAATTGGTAGACACGCTATCTTGAGGGGGTAGTGGCCACAGGCTGTATGGGTTCGAGTCCCATCTTCGGCACCAAATAGCAAAGACGTCCTGCAGGACGCGGCGAGAGAGTAGGTTGACTCCTAGAGTTCAGTTGAATATAATCTCGCTCCAGCTTTGACGCGGGGTGGAGCAGTCTGGTAGCTCGTCGGGCTCATAACCCGAAGGTCGTTGGTTCAAATCCAGCCCCCGCAACCAGTTTTTTAAAGCCCCTTTATAGGGGCTTTTTGTTGGCTGGACAGTTCGGGTCGCGCTTTCTTGCGCAGACCTCTTAGGGATGGGCGTAATGCCCATTTTTTATTCTCAAAAAACGCGAGGCAACCAGGTGTCGAGCAAGCTAGAACAGTTGCAGGCCTTGCTGGCCCCCGTCGTCGAGGCGCTTGGCTATGTCTGCTGGGGTGTCGAGTACATCTCCCAAGGGCGGCATTCGCTACTGCGTGTCTATATCGATCATCCCAACGGCATTCTCGTCGAAGATTGCGAGGCCGTCAGTCGCCAGGTAAGTGGCGTACTCGATGTGGAAGATCCCATCACCAATGAATACACCCTCGAGGTGTCTTCCCCCGGTATGGATAGACCGCTGTTCACGCTGGAGCAATTCGCTGCCCACGCCGGTGAACAGGTCAAGGTCAAACTTCGGTCGCCCTTCGAAGGGCGACGTAATTTCCAGGGTTTGCTGCGCGGTGTGGAAGACCAGGACGTCGTGGTGCAGGTGGACGAGCATGAGTATCTGCTGCCCATCGAGATGATCGACAAGGCCAACGTCGTTCCCCGTTTCGAGTGATTTGAGCGCGAGACCGCGGATCCCAAGGATTGCGAATACGAGGCGTAAGATGAGCAAAGAAGTTCTGCTGGTAGTGGAATCTGTTTCGAACGAGAAGGGTGTTCCACCCGGCGTCATCTTCGAGGCACTGGAGTTGGCTCTCGCCACGGCTACCAAGAAGCGCTACGAAGAAGATGTGGATCTGCGGGTGTCGATCAACCGACACAACGGCAGCTACGAAACCTTCCGTCGCTGGACCGTGGTGGAAGACGAAGACTATCAGCTGCCCGATTCGCATCTGACGGTGGAAGACGCCCAGGAAGAGCATCCTGGCGTCAAGGCCGGTGAAGTGATCGAAGAAAAGATCGAGTCCATCGAATTCGGTCGGATCGCCGCCCAGACCGCCAAGCAGGTGATCGTGCAGAAGGTGCGCGAGGCCGAGCGGGCTCAGGTGGTGGACGCCTATCGCGAGAAGGTCGGCGAGATCATCTCCGGTACCGTCAAGAAGGTCACCCGTGACAGCGTGATCGTCGACCTGGGCAACAATGCCGAGGCGCTGCTGCCGCGCGAGCACATCATTCCCCGCGAGACCTTCCGCATGGGCGTGCGTCTGCGTGCCCTGCTCAAGGAAATCCGCACGGAGAACCGCGGTCCGCAGCTGATGCTGTCGCGTACCGATCCGCAGATGCTGATCGAGCTGTTCCGCATCGAGGTGCCGGAAATTTCCGAGCAGCTGATCGATGTCATGGCCGCCGCCCGGGATCCGGGTTCGCGCGCCAAGATCGCCGTCCGTTCCAAGGACAAGCGCATCGATCCCCAGGGTGCCTGCATCGGCATGCGCGGTTCGCGCGTCCAGGCGGTATCCGGTGAGCTGGGTGGCGAGCGGGTCGACATCGTCCTCTGGGACGACAACCCGGCGCAGTTCGTCATCAACGCCATGGCCCCGGCCGAAGTCGCCTCGATCATCGTCGACGAAGACAGCCGTACCATGGACATCGCCGTCGCCGAGGACAACCTGGCCCAGGCCATTGGCCGTGGCGGTCAGAACGTGCGCCTGGCCAGTCAGCTGACCGGCTGGACGCTCAACGTGATGACCGAGGCGGACATCAACGCCAAGCAGCAGGCCGAGACCGGCGACATCATCCAGCGCTTCATCGACGAGCTGGATGTCGACGAGGAGCTGGCGCAGGTGCTGGTGGAAGAAGGCTTCACCTCCCTCGAGGAAGTGGCCTACGTGCCCATGGAAGAGATGCTCAACATCGATGGCTTCGACGAAGACATCGTCAACGAGCTGCGTACCCGGGCCAAGGATCGCCTGCTGACCCGGGCCATCGCGACCGAAGAACAGAAGAGCCCCAGCGAAGATCTGCTGACCCTCGACGGCATGGACCCCCAGCTCGCCAGCGCGCTGGCCCAGCGTGGCGTGGTGAATCGCGAAGAGCTCGCCGAGCAGTCGATCGACGACCTGCTCGACATCAACGGCATGACCGAAGAGCGTGCCGGCAAGCTGATCATGGCTGCCCGTGCCCATTGGTTCGAGTAAGCGGCGCAGTCTGAGGAGAGAAGTGCATGACGCAAGTCACGGTGAAAGAACTGGCCCAAACGGTCAATACGCCGGTGGAACGTCTGCTACAGCAGATGCGCGAGGCAGGTCTGACGCACAGCAGTGCTGAGCAGCTGGTGAGCGATGCGGAGAAGCAGGCCCTGCTGACGCATCTCAAGGGGACGGCGCAGCTCGACGAGCCGAGCAAGATCACCCTGCAGCGCAAGACCCAGACCACGCTGAAAGTGGCCGGCAGCAAGACAGTCAGCGTCGAAGTGCGCAAGAAGAAGACCTTCGTCAAGCGCAGTACCGCTGAACTCGAGGCCGAACAGCGCCGCGAGCAGGAAGCCCAGCGCGCGGCCGACGAGGCTGCGGCCCAGGCACGTGCCGAGGAAGAAGCTCAGCGCGCCGCCGAGGCGGCTGCCCAGCAGCAGGCCGAAGCCGCTGCCCAGGCCGCGCAGCAGCAGGCGGTCGCCGCCGAGGCTGCAACACCGGCCGCGCCGGAAGCCCCGGCCGTGGTGGCCGAGCAGCAGCCCGCTGCCGAACCTGCCGCCGAGGCCAAGAAGGCGGATCCGGCCGGCGAGCGCAAGCGCGAAGAGCCGCGTCGTCCCGTGCATCCTGCGCCGAGCAGCAAGCGCGACGAAGACGAGCGTCGCGAGCGCAAGAACGCCCAACATCGCCCGTCGATCAAGGACAAGGTCGCAGCTCCCCGTACCGTGCGCAGTGGCGACGACGAGGAAGAAGGCTTTGGCCGGCGCGGTGGTCGCGGTGGCAAGTCGCGACTCAAGAAGCGAAACCAACACGGGTTCCAGAGCCCGACAGGACCTGTAGTGCGCGAAGTCAATCTAGGCGAGACCATCACCGTCTCTGAGCTTGCTCAGCAGATGTCGGTGAAGGCCGCCGAAGTCATCAAGTTCATGTTCAAGATGGGGTCTCCCGCCACCATCAACCAGGTGCTCGACCGCGAGACGGCGCAGCTGGTGGCCGAAGAGCTGGGCCACAAGGTCAAGCTGGTCAACGAGAACGCGCTGGAAGATCAGCTGGCCGAGTCCCTCAAGTTCGAGGGCGGCAAGGCCCTGCACCGCGCGCCGGTGGTGACCGTCATGGGTCACGTCGACCACGGCAAGACCTCGCTGCTGGACTACATCCGTCGCGCCAAGGTCGCGTCGGGCGAAGCCGGTGGCATCACCCAGCACATCGGTGCCTACCACGTGGAAACCGAGCGTGGCATGGTGACCTTCCTGGATACCCCTGGCCACGCCGCGTTCACCGCGATGCGTGCCCGCGGTGCCAAGGCCACCGACATCGTCATCCTGGTCGTCGCGGCCGATGACGGCGTCATGCCGCAGACCGAGGAAGCCATCCAGCACGCCAAGGCGGCGGGTGTACCCATCGTCGTGGCGGTCAACAAGATCGACAAGCCCGATGCCGACCCGGATCGCGTCAAGCACGATCTGGCCGGTCGTCAGGTGATCCCGGAAGAGTGGGGTGGCGACACCCAGTTCGTACACGTCTCGGCCAAGGCCGGTACCGGCGTGGACGAATTGCTCGAAGCCATCCTGCTGCAGGCCGAGGTCCTGGAACTGACCGCTACCCCGGAAGCACCCGGCCGCGGCGTGGTCATCGAATCGCGCCTGGACAAGGGTCGTGGTCCGGTGGCTACCGTGCTGGTGCAGAACGGTACCCTGCGTCAGGGCGACATGGCACTGGTCGGCGTCAACTTCGGCCGCATCCGCGCCATGCTCGACGAGAACGGCAAGCCGATCAAGGAAGCCGGTCCGTCCATCCCGGTCGAGATCCTTGGCCTGGACGGCACCCCGGATGCCGGTGACGAGCTCACCGTGCTGACCGACGAGAAGAAGGCCCGCGAAGTGGCGCTGTTCCGTCAGGGCAAGTTCCGCGAGATCAAGCTGGCCCGCGCTCACGCCGGCAAGCTCGAGAACATCTTCGAGAACATGGGCCAGGACGAGAAGAAGACCCTCAACATCGTGCTCAAGTCCGATGTGCGGGGCTCCCTCGAGGCGCTGCAGGGCTCGCTGTCCGGTCTGGGCAACGACGAAGTCCAGGTGCGGGTGGTCGGCGGTGGCGTCGGTGGCATCACCGAGAGCGATGCCAACCTGGCGCTGGCTTCCAATGCCGTGCTGTTCGGCTTCAACGTTCGGGCCGATGCCGGGGCGCGGAAGATCGTCGAGCAGGAAGGCCTCGACATGCGCTACTACAACGTCATCTACGACATCATCGAAGACGTGAAGAAGGCGCTGACTGGCATGCTGGGCAGTGACGTCCGGGAGAACATCCTGGGTATCGCCGAGGTGCGTGACGTCTTCCGTTCGCCCAAGTTCGGCGCTGTCGCCGGCTGCATGGTCACCGAGGGCATGGTGCACCGCAATCGTCCGATCCGCGTCCTGCGCGAAGACGTGGTCATCTTCGAAGGCGAGCTGGAATCCCTGCGTCGCTTCAAGGATGACGTGGCCGAAGTCCGTGCCGGCATGGAATGCGGTATCGGCGTGAAGAGCTACAACGACGTACGCGTCGGCGACAAGATCGAGGTGTTCGAGAAGGTTCAGGTCGCCCGTTCGCTGTAACGACGACCCTGCACCAGGACGGCAGGTCGCGGACCTGGCAGAACCCTGCCAGGTCCGGACTTGCCGTTCGCGTTTCCAAGGTTCATGGCTGGCAGGCCTGGTGTCTGCGGCCTTTCGTACGAGAGTTTCGACATGGCCAAAGAATTCAGCCGTACCCAGCGCATCGGTGATCAGATGCAGCGTGAACTGGCACTGCTGATCCAGCGCGAGATCAAAGATCCGCGACTGGGCATGGTGACCATCACCGGCGTGGACGTCGCCCGCGACCTGTCCCATGCCAAGGTGCACATCACCGTCCTGGGCAAGGACGACGATGCCGACGCCATCAAGCAGAACATCGGCATCCTAAAGGACGCCGCCGGCTTCCTGCGCCAGCAGCTGGGCCGGGCGATGAAGCTGCGCACCGTTCCGCAACTGAGCTTCCAGTACGACGAGAGCATCCGTCGCGGTGCCCAGCTGTCGGCCCTGATCGAGCGAGCGGTCGCCGAAGACCGTCGCCACGAAGGGGAGGAATAGGGGTGGCCCAGGTCAAGCGTATTCGCCGCCAGGTGCACGGCGTGCTGGTGCTGGACAAGCCGCGCGGCTTCTCCTCCAACGCCGCCCTGCAAAAGGTCCGCTGGCTGCTCAATGCCGAGAAGGCCGGACACACCGGTAGCCTGGATCCCCTGGCCACCGGCGTGCTGCCACTGTGCTTCGGCGAGGCCACCAAGTTTTCCCAGTACCTGCTGGATGCCGACAAGGGCTACAGCACCGTGGCGCAACTGGGCGTCACCACCACTACCGGCGATGCCGAGGGTGAGGTGCTGGAGCGACGGGCGGTCACGGTCGATGAAGCGGCCATCCAGGCGGCACTGCCGGCCTTCCGCGGCCAGATAGAGCAGATCCCGCCCATGTATTCGGCGCTCAAGCGCGACGGTCAGCCGCTGTACAAGCTGGCGCGTGCCGGGGAAGTAGTGGAGCGCGAGGCGCGTTCTGTTACTATTGCCCGTCTGGAACTGCTGGCGTTGCAGGAAGATCGCGCGACGCTGGAAGTGGCCTGCAGCAAGGGCACCTATGTGCGTACCCTGGTCGAAGACCTCGGCGCCCGTCTTGGCTGTGGTGCCCATGTGGCCGAGTTGCGCCGCACCCAGGCCGGCCCCTTTGGCCTGGCGCAGGCCATCAGCCTGGAAGAGCTGGAGGCGGCGCACGCCGAAGGCGGTTCCGAGGCGCTGGATCGCTTCCTGCTGCCGGTCGACAGTGGCCTGGAGCACTGGCCGCTGGTGCAGTTGACGCAGCACAGCGCCTACTACTGGTTGCACGGTCAGCCCGTTCGGGCGGCCAATGCACCGAAATTCGGCTTGATGCGGGTGCAGGACGACCAGGGTCGTTTCATCGGCATCGGCGAGATTGATGACGAGGGGCAGGTTGCTCCCCGTAGACTGATTCGGTCCTAGACCGATACCGAGGGTGGCTGTCAGCAGGCACGGTCACACCTCTTTCCTTAAGCACGGGATCCATCCCGGCCTGTTCCTCAGAGGAGCCCTATCATGGCACTGAGCGTTGAAGACAAAGCCCAGATCGTAAACGAGTTCAAGCAGAGCGAAGGCGACACCGGTTCCCCGGAAGTGCAGGTTGCCCTGCTGTCCGCCAACATCGACAAGCTGCAAGGTCACTTCAAGGCCAACGGCAAAGATCACCACAGCCGTCGTGGTCTGATCCGCATGGTCAACCAGCGTCGTAAGCTGCTGGACTACCTGAAGTCCAAGGACACCTCTCGTTACAGCGCACTGATCGCTCGCCTGGGCCTGCGTCGTTAATACGATGCAGACCTGCTGCAAGCAGTCTGAAGCTGGAGGTCGGCTCGCGCCGGCCTCCGGCTTTTTTGCTTGAGAGGCCGACAGAATCGGCCTGCGTCACCCGGAGATCAGCGAGGGTCCGAATCCCTCTGGTCGCCCCCGTTTCCCCCAAGGCAATAAAGAGAAGGAAAGACTGTGAATCCAGTAATCAAGCAATTCAAGTTCGGTGAGCAGACCTTCACCCTGGAAACCGGCCGCATCGCGCGCCAGGCGACCGGTGCCGTGCTGGTCTCCACCGAAGACGTCAGCGTGCTGGTCACCGTGGTCGGTGCCAAGCAGCCCGCCGTCGGCAAGGACTTCTTCCCGCTGTCCGTGCACTACCAGGAGAAGACCTACGCCGCTGGCCGCATCCCCGGTGGCTACTTCAAGCGTGAAGGCCGTCCTTCCGAGAAGGAAACCCTGACCTCGCGCCTGATCGATCGCCCGATCCGCCCGCTGTTCCCCGAAGGCTTCCTCAACGAAGTCCAGGTGGTCTGCACCGTGGTCAGCACCAACAAGAAGTCCGATCCGGACATCGCCGCCATGATCGGCACCTCCGCCGCCCTGGCCATCTCCGGCATTCCCTTCGCCGGTCCCATCGCCGCTGCGCGCGTGGGCTACCACAGCGAACTGGGCTACCTGCTGAACCCCAGCTACGAGCAGCTGCAGAGCTCCAGCCTGGACATGGTCGTGGCCGGTACCCGTGACGCCGTGCTGATGGTGGAATCCGAAGCCGACGAGCTGACCGAAGACCAGATGCTGGGTGGCGTGCTGTTCGCCCACGAAGAATTCCAGGTGGCCATCGAGGCCATCAGCCAGTTCGCCGCCGAAGCCGGCAAGCCGACCTGGAACTGGCAGGCACCCGCCGAGAACACCGCCCTGGTCGAGGCCGTCAAGGCCGAGGTCGGCGAGGCCGTGTCCCGTGCCTACACCATCACCATCAAGCAGGACCGCTATGCGGCCCTGGGCGCCCTGCGTGACCAGGCCATCGCCAAGCTGGCCGGCGAGAACGGTCAGTACAGCGAAGCCGAGGTCAAGGAGACCTTCGGTCTGCTGGAATACCGCACCGTGCGCCAGAACATCGTCGACGGCAAGCCGCGTATCGACGGCCGCGACACCCGCACCGTTCGCCCGCTGCAGATCGAAGTCGGCACCCTGAAGAAGACCCACGGTTCGGCGCTGTTCACCCGTGGCGAAACCCAGGCCCTGGTCACCGCGACCCTGGGTACCGCCCGCGATGCCCAGCTGCTGGACACCCTGGAAGGCGAGCGTCGTGACAGCTTCATGCTGCACTACAACTTCCCGCCCTTCTCGGTCGGCGAGTGCGGCCGCATGGGCAGCCCGGGCCGTCGCGAGATCGGTCACGGCCGCCTGGCCCGTCGTGGCATCCAGGCCATGCTGCCGACCCAGGAAGCCTTCCCCTACAGCATCCGCGTGGTCTCCGAGATCACCGAGTCCAACGGCTCCAGCTCCATGGCCTCGGTCTGCGGTGCCTCTCTGGCCCTGATGGACGCCGGTGTGCCGGTCAAGGCCCCGGTTGCCGGTATCGCCATGGGTCTGGTCAAGGAAGGCGAGAAGTTCGCCGTCCTGACCGACATCCTGGGTGACGAAGATCACCTGGGCGACATGGACTTCAAGGTGGCCGGTACCGCCAAGGGCGTTACCGCCCTGCAGATGGACATCAAGATCAACGGCATCACCGAAGAGATCATGGAGATCGCACTGGAGCAGGCGCTGGAAGCGCGTCTGAACATCCTGGGTCAGATGAACCAGGTGATCTCCGAGTCGCGTGCCGAGCTGTCGGAAAACGCCCCGACCATGCTGGCGATGAAGATCGACCAAGACAAGATCCGCGACGTGATCGGCAAGGGTGGCGCCACCATCCGTGGTATCTGCGAAGAGACCAAGGCTTCGATCGACATCGAAGACGACGGCACCATCAAGATCTACGGCGAGACCCGCGAAGCGGCTGAAGCGGCCAAGCAGCGCGTCCTGGGCATCACTGCCGAGGCCGAGATCGGCAAGATCTACGTCGGCAAGGTGGAGCGCATCGTCGACTTCGGCGCCTTCGTCAACATCCTGCCGGGCAAGGACGGTCTGGTGCACATCTCGCAGATCAGCGATCAGCGCATCGAGAAGGTCACCGACGTCCTCAAGGAAGGTCAGGAAGTGAAGGTGCTGGTGCTGGACGTGGACAACCGCGGTCGCATCAAGCTGTCGATCAAGGACGTGGCGGCGGCGGAAGCCTCCGGCGTCTGAGACGACCCCGCATGAGAAAAACCCGGCTTCGGCCGGGTTTTTTCGTTTCGGGTACGGGTGCCGGGGACCTTTATATCGCGGCCATGCCGGTGCGCCGTAGCGACCGCTTCTCCAGGGGGGCAACTGTCCTATCGCTATAGGAATACACCCGTAGCGTGGAAAACGGCGCAGCCTTTTCCACTGAAGAGTTCATCGCGGGTCCTACCCTCACCCCGGCCCTTTCCCAGAGGGAGAGGGGGTTATCCGAGCTGGCATTAGCCCCGGCAAGATCGCGACAAACCGGCGTGCCTCCCGCTGTAGGAGCGACCCATGGCCGCGATTGGCCCAGGCATTACGCCTTCTCGCGAATCCATTCGATGAAGCTGCGCACCTTGGGCACCTCGGCCATCTGTTCCGGATAGGCCAGCCAGTAGGCGTGGGGGCTGGCCAGGCGGTGGGGCCAGGCGAGCACCAGACGGCCGGAGGCCAGTTCTTCGGCCACCAGGAATTCCGGCAGCAGCGCCACACCGCAGCCTTCCTGGGCGGCGCGGGCACAGAGGGTAAAGGTGTCGAAGCGCGGCCCGTGATGGCTGTGCACCTCCTCGCGCCCGAGGCTGGCATACCAGTCGTGCCAGGACTCCGGGCGGGTGGTGTTCTGCAGCAGCACGAAGTCCACCAGTTGCTCGGGGCCGGCGATGCCCTCGGTGGGCAGCAGATCCGGTGCGCAGACCGCGACCATATGCTCGTGCAGCAGCAGTTCGCACTCGGCACCCGGCCAGCTGCCGTGGCCATAGAACAGCGCCACGTCATGGCGGGGATCGCGGAAGTCCACCGGTTCCAGGGCGCTGGAGACGTCCAGGTGGATGTTGGGAAAGCGCAGGCGCCAGCCCTTTAGCCGTGGCACCAGCCAGCGTTCGCCGAAGGTCGGCGGGGTGGCCACGCGCAGCACCTCGGTCTCGCCGCCATAGGATCTCAGGTAGCGCGCCGACATCTCCAGCTGGTTGAGGATCTTGTCCACCTCGGCCAGGTAGAGCGCGCCCGCCGGCGTGAGTTGCAGGCGACGGCGGACCCGGCGAAAGAGGCTGTGCTGCAGCAGGTCCTCGAGCTGGGCGACCTGCTTGCTGACGGCGCTCTGGGTCAGGGCCAGTTCGTCGGCCGCGCGGGTAAAGCTCAGGTGACGCGCGACCGCCTCGAAGCACTGCATGGCGGTGATGGACGGCAGGTGGCGACGTTGCATGAGCGGACTCGCGGCATGAAAAAAGGGAATGATATGCCGAGCAAAGGTCGGTTGTCCGGCGCCGCTGGGCTGACCATACTCAGGGACGATTCCCACTCTGCGGAGACCTCAGCATGAGCAAGGCCCTGTTGGAACGCCTCGGCGTTCCTGCCCAGCACTACACCCAAGGCGAGCACCGGGTGCATTCCCCCATCGATGGCAGCCAACTGGGCAGCGTCGCCCTGGAAAGCGCCGCCGAGGTGGAGCAGAAGATCTCCCGTGCCGAGCGCGCCTTCCAGGCCTGGCGTGCGGTGCCGGCGCCGCGGCGTGGCGAGCTGGTGCGCCTGCTGGGTGAAGAGCTGCGCGCGCACAAGGCCGATCTGGGCGAGCTGGTGTCCTGGGAAGCCGGCAAGATCACCCAGGAAGGCCTGGGCGAAGTCCAGGAGATGATCGACATCTGCGACTTCGCCGTTGGCCTGTCGCGTCAGCTCTATGGTCTGACCATTGCCTCCGAGCGCCCTGGTCATCACATGCGTGAATCCTGGCAGCCGCTGGGGGTGGTGGGCATCATCAGTGCCTTCAACTTCCCGGTGGCGGTCTGGTCGTGGAATGCCGCCCTGGCCCTGGTCTGTGGCAATCCGGTGATCTGGAAGCCCTCGGAAAAGACCCCGCTGACCGCCCTGGCCTGCCAGGCGCTGTTCGAGAAGGCCCTGGCGCGCTTTGGCGATGCCCCGGCCGATCTGAGCCAGGTCATCGTGGGCGATCGCGCCGCCGGTGAAGCCCTGGTGGACGATCCGCGGGTGGCACTGGTGAGCGCCACGGGTAGCACCCGCATGGGTCGCGAGGTAGGACCCCGGGTTGCGGCGCGCTTCGGCCGCAGCATCCTCGAGCTGGGCGGCAACAATGCCATGATCCTCGCGCCGAGCGCCGATCTGGACATGGCGGTGCGTGCCATCCTGTTCAGCGCCGTCGGCACCGCCGGCCAGCGCTGCACCACCCTGCGCCGGCTGATCGCCCATCGTTCGGTCAAGGACGAGATCGTCGCCCGACTCAAGACCGCCTATGCCAAAGTCCGCATCGGTCATCCGCTGGAGGGCAACCTGATCGGTCCGCTGATCGACGCGGCCAGTTTCCAGGCCATGCAGGGCGCGCTGGAGCAGGCGCGTGGCGAGGGTGGGGTGGTCTACGGCGGCGAGCGCCAGCTGGCCGACAGGTATCCCGAGGCCTACTATGTGGCGCCGGCCATCGTCGAGATGCCCGAGCAGAGCGAGGCGGTGCGTCACGAGACCTTCGCGCCCATCCTCTATGTGCTGACCTATGACGATTTCGACGAGGCGGTGGCGCTGAACAACGCCGTGCCCCAGGGCCTGTCGTCCTGCATCTTCACCACCGACGTGCGCGAGGCCGAGGCCTTCATGTCGGCGACCGGCAGCGACTGCGGCATCGCCAACGTCAACATCGGACCGAGCGGTGCCGAGATCGGTGGCGCCTTCGGTGGCGAGAAGGAAACCGGCGGTGGCCGCGAATCTGGCTCCGATGCCTGGAAGGCCTACATGCGCCGCCAGACCAACACCGTCAACTACTCCCGCCAGTTGCCGCTGGCCCAGGGCATCGTCTTCGACTGAGTGGATCCGCCAGGAGCGCAGAGAATGCAGTTGCGTGAAGAGTGCCTATGGGAGCGGCTGTATCCGGCGGTGCCGGACGCACCGCTGCAGGGCGAGCGTGACACCGAGGTCTGCGTCATCGGCGGTGGTTACACCGGCCTGTCCACCGGCCTGCACCTGGCGCAGGCCGGGCGGCGGGTGGTGGTGCTGGAGGCCCATGGCGTCGGCCATGGCGGCTCCGGGCGCAATGTCGGGCTGGTCAATGCCGGCATGTGGATCCCGCCGGACGAGGCGGTGGCCACCCTGGGACCGGAGGTCGGCGAGCGTCTGCTGGGGGTGATGGGCGATGCGCCGAGTCAGGTGTTCGCCCTCATCGAGCGCTATGGCATCGACTGCCAGCCGCGCCGCGCCGGCACCCTGCACATGGCGCACAGCGCCAAGGGCCTGGCCGATCTTGGTCAGCGTGCCGAGCAATGGCAGCGCCGCGGCGCCCGGGTCGAGCTGCTGGAAGGCGAAGCCTGCTACAGCGCCTGTGGTACCCGCGACATCAGTGGTGCGCTGCTCGATCATCGCGCCGGTACCCTGGTGCCCATGGGGTATGCCCTGGGCCTGGCCAGGGCGCTGCGCCAGGAAGGCGGCGAGTTGTTCGAGCAGAGTTCGGTGCAGCGCCTGCAGCGGATCGGCGAACGCTGGCAGGTGGAAACCCCCCAGGGGCGGGTCACCGCCGACCAGGTGGTGATCGCCTCCAACGCCTACACCGAAGGCGAATGGACCACCCTGCGCAAGCAATTCTTCCCGGGCTACTACTACCAGGTGGCCTCGCGGCCCCTCGGCCCGGAGGCGGATTTCATCCTGCCCCAGGGCCGTGGCTCCTGGGACACCCGGACGGTGCTCAGCAGCATCCGCCGCGATGCCGATGGCCGTCTGCTGCTGGGCAGTCTCGGCAACATGGCGGGGCGGCCGGCCGGCTTCATCCGCGCCTGGGCCGATCGCATCCAGCGGCACTATTTCCCCGCGCTCGGACGGGTCGAGTGGGAATGCAGCTGGACGGGCCGCATCGGCTTCACGCCCGATCATCTGATGCGACTGTTCGAACCGGCGCCGGGCCTGCTGGCGGTGACCGGCTACAACGGACGGGGGGTCACCACGGGCACGGTGGTGGGGCAGGCCTTTGCCCGCTATCTGTGCAGTGGCGATCGCCACGACCTGCCGCTGCCCCTGGCAGGGCTGGATGCCAATCCGGTCGGCCAGTGGCGCAGCCTGATGTACGAAGCCGGCTTCACCCTCTATCACGCCGGGCAATGCCTGCGCGTGGTGCTCTAGCGACCCCGCCATACCCGCTGTCACCGGCCCTCGGGCCGGGCGATAACACGCCGAAGCGGCCGATTTGCGCATCCCGACCCGTGCAAGTCGGCCGCTTTTTTCTGGCTGTCCACCACTGCAAGCAGGTCGAGAGAACGGCCAATCCGCCCGGAGCCTGCGACCGCAGGATCATGGTTACTTTAGTGGCACAGTGTGGGGCCGGTGTTACGTTTTGGTGCGAAACAGGTGCAACCGGGTTGCTATCTGGTAACAAACCGCTGGGTTTCAACCCTCCCGCTGCTACCGCTTCGCCGAATTATCCAGACTAATGAGCCGCTTACGACAAAAGTCTAAAGGGCGGTCCGCTCCACTGGCTGCGGCCCTCGCCGCAGGCTGTCGGCGGTTTTGGCTCATCGCGGTGGCGGCAAATGGCCTTTGCGCCCGGTACACAACTGGCTGATGGCACAGGCTTTGCTCCGGCGAAAAGGCCAACCACCCTCTGGAGCAAACCTCCCATGTCGAAGATTTACAGAAAAGGCATTCTGGCTCTCGCTATCGGTTCTGCGTTCACTCTCTCCTCCCTGGCGCATGCCGACGTCGTGATCGGTGTCGCCGGTCCCTTCACCGGGGCCAGCGCCGCCTATGGCGAGCAGTTCTGGAAGGGGGCTACCCAGGCCGCGGCGGACATCAACGCCGCCGGTGGCATCAATGGCGAGAAGATCAAGCTGGTGCAGGGCGACGACGCCTGCGAGCCCAAGCAGGCCGTGGCCGTGGCCAACCGCCTGGTGGACTCCGAGAAGGTCAAGGCCGTGATCGGCCACTTCTGCTCCTCCAACACCATGCCCGCCTCGGAGATCTACGACGAAGCCGGCATCATCTCCATCACCCCGGCGTCCACCAACCCCAAGATCACCGAGCGTGGCCTGACCGGCGTGTTCCGCATGTGCGGCCGTGACGACCAGCAGGGCATCGTCGCCGGCGACTACATCGTCGACACCCTCAAGGCCAAGAAGGTCGCCATCATCCACGACAAGGACACCTACGGTCAGGGCCTGGCCGACGCCACCAAGGCGCAGCTCAACAAGCGCGGCGTGAAAGAGGTGCTCTACGAGGGCCTGACCCGCGGCGAGAAGGACTTCAACTCCCTGGTCACCAAGATCCGCGCCTCCGGCGCCGACGTGGTCTACTTCGGCGGCCTGCACCCCGAGGCCGGTCCGCTGGTTCGTCAGATGCGCGAGCAGGGCGTGACCGCCAAGTTCGTCTCCGGCGACGGCATCGTCTCCGCCGACCTGGTCACCACCGCCGGTGGCGCCCAGTACACCAAGGGCGTGCTGATGACCTTCGGCGCCGATCCGCTGCAGAACCCCGCCGGCAAGACCGTGGTGGAAACCCTGCGCAAGTCCGGCTACGAGCCCGAGGGCTACACCCTCTACTCCTACGCCTCGCTGCAGGCCGTGGCCGCCGCCTTCAACGGCATCAAGGGCACCGACGGCGCCAAGGCCGCCGAGTGGCTGAAGTCCCACAGCGTCAACACCGTCCTGGGTGAGAAGAGCTGGGACAGCAAGGGCGACCTCAAGGTCTCCGACTACGTGATGTACGAATGGGACGACAAGGGCAAGTACCACCAGCTGCCCTGATCCTCGCGTGAATCCGCCCGCCGCCGCCTCGTCTCCGCCCCAGGACGAGGTGGCGGCCGGCGGCCCTCGTCATCCATCCAGCGCGAGACTGCAAACGTGGACGGTATCTTCCTGCAACAACTGGTCAACGGCCTGACCCTGGGCTCGGTCTACGGACTCATCGCCATCGGCTACACCATGGTCTATGGCATCATCGGCATGATCAACTTCGCCCACGGTGACGTGTACATGGTGTCGGCCTATCTCGCCGCCATCGGCATCGCCCTGCTGAGCGTGTTCGGCCTGCATTCCTTCCCGGTGCTGATCCTCGGCACCCTGATCTTCACCGTGGTGGTCACCTCCGTGTACGGCTGGGCCATCGAGCGGATCGCCTACAAGCCGCTGCGCAACTCCACGCGCCTGGCGCCGCTGATCTCGGCCATCGGCATGTCGTTGATCCTGCAGAACTACGTGCAACTCGCCCAGGGCGCGCGCCAGCAGGGGGTACCGACGCTGCTCGACGGAGCCCTGCGCCTGCACATCGGCGACGGCTTCGTGATCATCACCTACACCAAGATCTTCATCATCCTGGCCTCCATCATCGGCATGGGCCTGCTCACCTACGTGATCCAGAAGACCACCCTCGGCCGCATGTGCCGGGCCACCCAGCAGGATCGCAAGATGGCGCAGATCCTCGGCATCAACACCGACCGGGTGATCTCCTACGTCTTCATCATCGGTGCGGCCATGGCGGCGCTGGCCGGGGTGCTGATCACCCTCAACTACGGCACCTTCGACTTCTATGCCGGCTTCATCATCGGCATCAAGGCCTTTACCGCGGCGGTGCTCGGCGGCATCGGCTCGCTGCCCGGCGCCATGCTCGGCGGCATCATCCTCGGCATCTCCGAAGCCCAGTTCGCCAGCCTGGTGAACTCGGACTACAAGGACGTCTTCAGCTTCTCGCTGCTGGTGGCGATCCTGATCTTTAGGCCCCAGGGGCTGCTCGGCAAACCCCAGGTCACGAAGGTGTAATCCATGAGTCAGACGTCTTCCTCCTTCGACCTCAAGGTCGTGCTGCGCGACACCCTCATGGTGGGTCTGGTCTCGCTTATCCTGTTCGGCCCCATCGTCGGCATCGTGCTCGACGGCTACGGCTACAACCTCGAGCCCGGTCGCGTCGGCATCATGGTCGCGGTGGTCATGGCCGGCCGCTTCCTGCTCAGCCTGTTCGGCCAGACCGCCAAGGGCCGTGACTGGATCGAGTCCTTCAAGCGCAACGACGGCGGTGTCCATGTGCTGCCGCCGGGGCACAAGTCCAACCTGAGATTCATCCTGCCCATCGTCATTCTGGTGGCCATCGCCTTTCCCTTCCTGGCCACCAAGTACTGGCTGACGGTCATCATCCTCTGCCTGATCTACGTGCTGCTGGGCCTGGGCCTGAACATCGTGGTGGGCCTGGCCGGTCTGCTCGACCTTGGCTACGTCGGCTTCTATGCCATCGGTGCCTACGGTCTGGCGCTGGGTTACCAGTACCTCGGGCTGGGCTTCTGGACTATGCTGCCGCTCGCGGCGGTCATGGCGGCGGTGGCGGGAGCGATCCTCGGATTCCCGGTGCTACGCATGCACGGGGACTACCTGGCCATCGTCACCCTCGGCTTCGGCGAGATCATCCGCCTGGTGCTCAACAACTGGCTGGAAGTAACCAAGGGCCCCAACGGCATCGCCGCACCTTCGCCGACCTTCTTCGGCATCGAATTCGGCCGCCGGGCGAAGGAGGGCGGGGTGCCCATCCACGAACTGCTGGGCATCAGCTACAACCCCAACGCGACGATGATCTTCATCTATACCGTGCTGTTCCTGGTGGTGCTGCTGGTGCTCTACATCAAGCACCGCCTGACCCGCATGCCGGTCGGCCGCGCCTGGGAAGCCCTGCGCGAAGACGAGATCGCCTGCCGCGCCATGGGTCTGAACCATGTGCTGGTCAAGCTTTCCGCCTTCATGATCGGTGCCTCCACCGCAGGCCTGGCCGGGGTGTTCTTCGCCACCTACCAGGGCTTCATCAACCCGGCCTCGTTCAACTTCTTCGAGTCGGTGCTGGTGCTGGCCATCGTGGTACTGGGCGGCCTGGGCTCCACCGTCGGGGTGGTGGTCTCGGCCTTCGTCATGACCCTGCTGTTCGAGCTGCTGCGCGAATTCGGCGACATCCGCATGCTGGTGTTCGGCGTGCTGATGGTGGTGATGATGATGTGGCGGCCGCGTGGCCTGATCCGTATCGCCCGCAGTGGCTTCGCGATTCGCAAGGGAGTGGCGCCGTGAGCGACAACATTCTGACCGTCAGCGGTCTGGGCATGAGATTCGGGGGTATCAAGGCCCTCTCGGACGTGTCCTTCGATATTCAGCGACACTCCATCACCGCGCTGATCGGCCCCAACGGCGCCGGCAAGACCACGGTGTTCAACTGCCTGACCGGCTTCTACAAGGCCACCGATGGCGAGATCCGCCTGGATACCGCCGATGGCCGTTCGACCCGCGTCGGCAAGATCATGGGCGAGCGCTTCCAGGCCACCGACTTCGTCAATCCGGTGCAGTTCGGCAGCCGGCTCTGGTACAAGATGTTCGGCGGCACTCACCTGGTGAACCGCGCAGGGCTCGCCCGTACCTTCCAGAACATCCGCCTGTTCAAGGAGATGTCGGTAGTGGAGAACCTGCTGGTGGCGCAGCACATGCAGTGCAACCGCAACCTGATCACCGGCATCCTCAATACCCCCGGCTATCGCCGGGCCGAGGAAAAGGCGCTGGATACGGCCTTCTACTGGCTGGAAGTGGTGGACCTGGTGGACCACGCCAACCGTCTGGCCGGCGAACTCTCCTACGGCCAGCAGCGCCGCCTGGAAATCGCCCGCGCCATGTGCACCCGTCCGGAGATCGTCTGCCTGGACGAACCCGCCGCCGGTCTCAACCCGGCCGAGACCGAGGCGCTGGCCGGGATGATCCGCCTGCTGCGCGACCAGCACCGCATCACCGTGGTGCTGATCGAGCACGACATGGGCATGGTGATGAACATCTCCGACCACATCGTGGTGCTGGACCATGGCCAGGTCATCGCCCGCGGCCTGCCGGCCGATATCCGCAACGATCCCAAGGTCATCGCCGCCTACCTCGGCGCCGAAGAAGAGGAGGTGGCATGACCACGCCGATCCTGGAATTCCGTAACGTCGACGTCTTCTACGGGCCGATCCAGGCGCTGAAGAGCGTCTCCCTGTCCATCAACGAAGGCGAGACGGTGAGCCTGATCGGCTCCAACGGCGCCGGCAAGTCCACCCTGCTGATGTCCATCTTCAGCCAGCCCCAGGCGCGCAACGGGCAGATCCTCTACCGGGGCGAGGACATCACCCGCAAGAACGCCCACTACGTGGCCTCCAACGGCATCGCCCAGTCACCGGAGGGGCGCCATGTGTTCCCCGACATGACGGTCGAGGAGAATCTGCTGATGGGCACCATTCCCATCGGCACCCGCTGGGTGGACGAGGACATGCAGCGCATGTTCGAGCTCTTCCCGCGGCTCAAGGAGCGTCGCAACCAGCGCGCCATGACCATGTCCGGCGGCGAACAGCAGATGCTAGCCATCGCCCGGGCGCTGATGGCGCGACCCAAGCTGCTGCTGCTCGACGAACCCAGCCTGGGTCTGGCGCCCATCGTGGTGAAGCAGATCTTCCAGATCCTGCGCGAGCTGGCCCAGAGCGGCATGACCATCTTCCTGGTGGAGCAGAACGCCAACCATGCCCTGCGTCTGTCCGACCGCGCCTATGTGATGGTCACCGGCGAGATCCGCATGAGCGGCAGTGGCCAGGAATTGCTGGCCAATCCCCAGGTGCGCGAAGCCTACCTGGGCGGCCACTAGCGGTGGCAGCGGTCCGCGGTCGCTTTCTGGTCGCGGGCCATGCCCGGGGACGCCTGGCCTGGGCGCCCCTGGGTTTGAGTTTCTGGGGTGGCGTCGATCCGGCCAGCGGCCGGGTGATCGATCGCCACCATCCCCTGCACGGCCTGGAACTGGCCGGACGCATCCTGGCCATTCCCAGTGGACGCGGTTCCTGCACCGGCAGCGCCGTGCTCTTGGAGCTGTTGCTGGCGGGACGCGGACCGGCAGCGCTGGTACTGGCCGAGCCGGACGAGATCCTCAGCCTGGGTGCCATCGTTGCGGAAGAACTCTTCGGTCGCTCCCTGCCGGTGGTCAGCCTGGGCGCCGAGGCCTTCGGCGCGCTCGCCGAGCAGGATGAGATCGCGGTACACGATGGCTGGGTCGGCGCGCCGGGAGAGTTCTTTCCCGACTCCACTAGCGAGGCCCCTGCCGACCTGCAGCTGAGCGCGACCGACCAGGCCAAGCTGGCGGGCGCCGAGGGTCAGGCCGTCCAGGCGGCGATGAAGATCCTGGTGCGCATGGCACACCTGCAGGGTGCCCGCGAGCTGCTCGACATCGCCCAGGCCCATATCGACGGCTGCATCTACACCGGTCCGGCCAGCCTGGCCTTCGCCCAGCGCCTGGTGGAGTGGGGCGGTCGGGTACAGGTACCTACGACTCTCAATGCGGTATCGGTGGATCAACGCCGCTGGCGCGCGCAGGGCGTGGCGCCGGCGCTGGGTGAGCCGGCCTCCGCCCTGGCCGAGGCCTATGTGGCCCTTGGCTGCCGTCCCACCTTTACCTGTGCCCCCTATCTGCTGGACAGCGCCCCGAGCCTAGGCGAGCAGGTGGTCTGGGCCGAATCCAATGCCGTGGTCTTCGCCAACAGCGTACTGGGCGCGCGCACCCAGAAGTACGCCGACTTCCTCGATATCTGTACCGCCCTGACCGGTCGGGCTCCTCTGGCCGGCTGCCACCTGGACAGCGGTCGCCGCGCAGCCAAGGTCTTGCGGGTCACCGTACCCGAGGGCCATGACGACGCCTTCTATCCACTGCTCGGCTACTGGATCGGCCTGCGTTCACCCACGCGGATTCCGGCGGTGCTGGGGCTGGAAAACAGCCAGCCCAGTCGCGACGATCTCAAGGCCTTTGGCGCCGCCTTCGCCACCACCTCGGCGGCGCCGCTGTTCCATCTGGTCGGGGTGACGCCCGAGGCGCCGACCCTGGCCGCGGTGGCCGCACCCGAGCTGGAGATCGAAGACATCAGCCTGGCCGATCTGCGCCAGGCCTGGGCCGAACTGGACAGCGCCGTCGCGCGCGAGGTGCAGCTGGTGGCCCTGGGCAATCCGCATTTCTCCGCCGAGGAGTGCCAGCGTCTGGCCGAACTCTGTCGCGGGCGGCAGCGGCATCCCGAGGTGGCGCTGGTGATCACCCTGGGCCGCGAGGTGCGCGCGGCGGCCGAACGCTCTGGCAGCCTGGCCGAGCTGGAAGCCTTCGGTGCCCAGCTGGTCGGGGACACCTGCTGGTGCATGCTTGGCGAACCCCTGGTGCCGCCCCAGGCCCGCACCCTGCTGACCAATTCCGGCAAGTTCGCCCACTACGGCCCGGGCCTCACCGGGCGCGAGCTGCGCTTCGCCGGCCTCGCTGCCTGTGTCGAGGCAGCCTGCACCGGACTGGCGCCGGCCGAACCGCCTGCCTGGCTCGTGGCAGCGGACTTATCCACCTGAAGCCCGGTCCGAGTTCTGTACAGGAATTCCGTGGATCGTCCTGTGGATAAGCTTGGCATAGCCGGGCGTGAGGCCCAGGGCGCCTGGCCTGGCGAGAACTGTTCAAAAATTCGCCAGTGCGCGGAAAACCCTGCAATACCAAGGCGTTATAACTGATCCGCTGGATTTGTGGCGATCTGGGTATTCGCCTGACCAATGCCCCTGAGCTATCGTGGGCCTCGGCCAACCTCCCTCGCAGAAGGAATCTTTCATGTCTTCGATCTTCATCACCGGCGCCACCTCCGGCTTCGGCGCCGCCACCGCTCGCCGCTTTGCCAAGGACGGCTGGTCGATCGTCATCACCGGTCGCCGCGAGGATCGCCTGCACGCCCTGGCCGAGGAATTGTCCGGTCAGGCCAAGGTGCTGCCGCTGGTGCTGGACGTCCAGGATCGCGCCGCCGTGGAAGCCGCGGTCGCCGGCCTGCCGGAAGAATTCAACCAGTTGCGCGCCCTGGTCAATAACGCCGGTCTGGCGCTGGGCAACACGCCCGCCCAGAGCTGCGACCTGGACGACTGGGACACCATGGTCGATACCAACATCAAGGGCATGCTCTATTGCACCCGCCTGCTGTTGCCGCGGCTGATCGCCCATGGCGCCGGGGCCGGTATCGTCAACCTGGGCTCGGTGGCGGGCGACTATCCCTATCCGGGCAGTCATGTCTATGGCGCCACCAAGGCCTTCCTCAAGCAATTCAGCCTGAGCCTGAGATCCGACCTGCTGGGCACCGGGGTACGGGTGACCAACATCGAGCCGGGGCTGTCCGAAAGCGAATTCTCGGTGGTGCGCTTTGGGGGCGACAAGGCCAAGGCCGATGCCGTCTATGCCGGCACCGAACCCCTGACCCCGGACGACATCGCCGAATCCATCCATTGGACGCTGAATCAGCCCAAGCACGTCAACATCAACCGCATCCAGCTGATGGCGACCTGTCAGGCGTTCAGCAATTTCAACATCCACCGCAAGAGCTGAGACGTCGGCCTAGAGCACCTTGACCGCCCGGCCGATGAACTGGATCGGCCCGGTGGGTCGGCCGGTAGGCGAGCCGCCCTGGTCTTCCAGGGTGAGCTCGAACAGCTGATTGGCTTCCAGCGGCGGCAGCTGGTCCAGAGGCACCTGCAGGGTGCGCCCGGGCTGGACCAGACCCAGGGATACCGGACCCTGCCAGGCGTCGGCCTTGGTCCAGAATTGCAGCGTCTTGCCGCTCGGCACGGCGTCGCGCCCCAGGGGAATCAGCTGCAGGTCGTGGGCGCTGGCGGTCTGGATCACCCAGCCGGGCGTCCGATCGCTGGGCGCGGCCAGCACCACCAGGTAGCTTGGCGTGGGGACCGGACGCATCAGCAACAGCACGCCAAGCACCAGGCTGGCAGCCAGCCCTGCCGCACTTAGGCCCTGCCAGAGTGCCAGGCGGTGCCACAGCGACTCACGCCGGGTGGTGGCCTTGGCGTCGGCCTCACCCAGACTGCGCTCGATGCGCGGCCAGAGATTCGTGCCGGGTTCGACGGGCTGCACACGCTCGGCCAGCGGCTGCAGCCGCGCCTCCCAGCGCGCCACCGCGGCGGCCAGCCGGGCATCCGTCGCCAGCGCACCTTGCACGCGACGGCGCTCCCTGGCATCCAGGGTACCGAGCACGTATTCGCCGGCCAGGCGTTCGCGCTCTTCGTCCGGGGGCAGGGGGGTATCGCCGTTCATGTCATGCACTCCCTGAGCGCCTTGAGGCCGCGCGTGATCCAGCTCTTCACCGTGCCCAGCGGTGCCTGCAGGCGCTGGGCGATCTCGCCATGGGAGCAGCCGTCCAGGTAGGCGGCCAGGATGGCCTCCCGCCGCGGCGCTTCCAGGTTCTGCAGGCAGCCCTCCAGCCGACGGCCGTCGGCCTCTCGCGCCGGATCGGCCGACTCGGCCAGGGGTTCCCACCCGTCCGCCAGGGGCACCAGGCGCTGGCGATCGCGCAAGGCGTTGAGCGCCAGGTTGCGCGCGATGCTGCACATCCAGCCGCGGGCCGTACCGCGCTCCGGGGCGAATCCGGCGGCGCCGCGCCAGATGCGCAGAAAGGCGTCGTGGAGGATGTCCTCGGCCAGTCCGCGATCGCGCACCAGGCGCAGGACGATGCCCAGCAAGAGCGGCGCCTCGTTCTGGTAGAGCCGCTGCAGGGCGGCGCGCTCGCCCCGGGCACAGGCGGCGAGCAGGGCGGCTGGATCAGGGGAGCGGTCGGTCACGAGGGCGCGCCAGGCTGGGGACGCCAGGGTGGCGACCGGATCAGCCGAGCCTAGCCGATCCGCTCCTGGCTGTCCCCTGGACCTTAGCCCTTCTTCCAGAACAGATAATCCGCCTGGTAATTCACGGTCTGCCGTTCGCCCTTGTTGGCCGAGGTGCAGGCCTTGGCCGGCGCCACGCCACCCTTGAGCGCGGTGCGCTGGATGTAGGTGGTGCCCTGGAAGGCGCCCTTGCCTTCGGCGGGCGCGGCCTCCACCAGCTGATAGGGCAGGTTGCCGCTGCCGGCGGGGGCGATCGCCAGTTGCTTGCCGACCACCTTGGAGCCGTCGCTGGCTTCCCAGGTAGCGGGCGGACCGTAGTAGCGACCCACCTGCTTGCCCTGGCGATCATGCAGGTCGGCCTTGGGACCGACAAAGAACCACTCGGTCTGGCCAGGCATGTCCTTCTTGTCGCGGCACTCGTAGACGATGGTGCCCTTGCCCGCGGTTTCCAGCATCAGGCTGTTGCCGGCGGGGACGCGGACGGCCTCGGGCAACTCCCCTTGCGCCAGCAGCGGGGTGCTCAGCAGGGCGGTGAGGGCCAGGATGCTGCAACGGCTATAGGTGTTGTTCATGCGCTTGCTCCGGATTGAGAGGGGCACAGTCGACTGGACTGTAGGGGCTATACCCGGCAGCCGGCGCCCTGGATGCAGCTGTCATGAAAAATTTTCAATGCAGCGGCATAGTCGCCACCGCCTCGCGGCCGAACCGCTCTGTCCTGCGGCTTCTGTCAGCCTGCCGTCAGCCTGGTTTCAGCGATCCCTAAGGTTGTTCGGCGATAGTGGCGCCGGGTCGCGAGCCCGTCCTTCCCAGCCTGCCGGAGTCCTGCCGCGTGTCGTCCATCCCGAGTCCGGCGCGCCTGCGCCTCGAAAGTCTGGCGCTGTGTCTGCTGGCGGTGCCGCTGTTCACCCTGGGGCTGTGGGAGCAGCCCTTCATCGGCTTCGACGGCCGCTTCGCACTCTTCGCCCAGGAGATGTTTCGCCATGGGGCCAGTGCCTTCCCGACCAGCTACGGACAGCCTTACCCCGACTATCCCGCCACCTCCACCCTGCTGATCGACGTCTTCGCCCAGCTGTTCGGCGAGGTCAATCGCCTGGCCACGGTGATTCCCACCGCCCTGGCCTCGGCGGCCATCGTCGGGCTGCTCTATCGCCTGCTGGCCGAGCGGTCCCGCGCCTGGGGCCTGCTGGCGGTGCTGGTGCTGCTGCTCACCAATGGCTTCCTGGCCAAGGCGCGCTCCATCTGCCTCGATCAATTCGTCACCCTGGCGGCGCTAGGCTGCTTCTATCTGCTGTGGAGCGCCGACCAGCGCGGCCTGTCCCGGCGGCGCAGCCTGGTGTTCCTGTGCATGGCCGCCGGCTTCGCCGTGCGCGGGCCGCTGGGCCTGATCGAGCCCTGTGGCGTGGTCTGCGTCTACTGGCTGGTGCAGGGCGACTGGCGGCGCAGCTTCGGCTACGGCCTGGTCGGCGCCGTGGTGCTGGCGCTGTGCTGCGCCCTGCTGTTCGGCCTGGCCTGGCGTACCGGCGGCCCGCTCTTCGTCGAGGACGTGCTGCGCATGCAGGTCTCCGGACGGCTGGACGACACCGACGGTGCCGGCTATCCCTGGTGGTACTTCCTGCAGCTGGGCCTCTACCGCTACGCCCCGGCCTTTCCCCTGGCGCTGCTGGCCCTGCCGACGCTGAGACACCACTGGCGGCAGCGCCAGGCGCAGGCGGACAGTCGCCTGCTGCTCCAGCTGGCCGGCTTCGCCGCGCTGATCGTGGTGGCCCTGTCGATTCCCACCTTCAAGAAACCCTATTACATCCTGCCGGCCATTCCGGCCTGCGCGGCTCTCGGCGCCTGGGTGCTGCTGCAGGGGCAGGGCGCCCTGGCCTGGGTACGGCGGCTGTTCCTGCCGTTGCTGGTGATCTTTCCGCTGGTGCTCGGGGTGCTGGTCAAGCTGCAGCAACCCCGGCTGCAGGCCGCCGGCTGGTGGCCCGAGCTGGACCTGCGCTTCCTGCTGGGTGCCTTCGCCATCCTGGCGCTGTTCGCCCTGGTGGCCGCCTGGCGCGAGCGCGGGGCCTTCCGCCTGGGCATGCCCCTGGCCGCGGCGGCCCTGGCGCAATGGCTGCTGGTGGTGCTGGCGCTGGATCCGATGCAGGCGCTGCGCTACGACACCCGCGCCTTCGTCACCCGCCTGGAAAGCCTGCGCCAGGGTGAACCGGGGCAACTGGTGTTCTTTGGCCTGGGCCAGGACACCAAGGCCTTCCGCTACCTGATGAATCTCGACTACGACGTGCCCCTGCCGACCTTCATCGATATCGGCCAGGCAGGGCAGCTCGCCCAGGTCACCCGACCCGCCTATGTGCTGCTCGATGCCGACAGCCAGGCGGCCCTGGCCGGCACGCCGCTGGCCAGCCGCCAGCCGGTGCTGGAAGGGCGCTTCAACGACAATCGCTGGCAGGCCTACTACCTGCCCTGAGGCCGCTGTGATGACCGATTCGCCCGATTTCAAACGTCGCCGGCTGTGCCTGGCGCTGGCCGGTCTGCCGCTGCTGGCCGCCTGCAAGCCGACCCAGCGCTACGGCCTGCCGGAACACCGCGCCCACTGGTTCGAGCGGCATGCCTTCGCACCGCTGGCGCCGCTGCCGTCGCGCAGCAGCTTCGTGCTCGGCGTCCTCCCCGATACCCAGTACTACAGTGAGAACAACCACGAGATGCAACCCAACGGCCGGCGGGTGGAGCGCTATGGCCACCTGGGCTATCCGCCAGCGCTGGCCTTTCATGCCCAGACCCATTGGCTGGCGCACAACGCCGCGGCGCTGAACCTGCCCTTCGTGGTGCACCTGGGCGATCTGGTGGAAAACGCCGAGCAGCGCGGCGAGTGGGCCCTGGCCAGTCACGCCATGGCACGCCTTGAACAGGCCGGGGTGCCCTATAGCGTCATGACCGGCGACCATGATGTCGTCGAGCTCTACACCGAGGACCGCCTGCGTGACGGTCGCGAACTCTTCACCCAGTATTTCGGCCGTGAGCGGGCGGCGCGCCAGGCCACCTTCATCGAACGCGACGTCACCGGTCTCAACGAGGCCCATAGTTTCTCGGCGCTGGGGCAGGGCTTTCTGCTGCTGACCCTGGATTGGTGCCCCTCGGACCAGAGTCTGGACTGGGCCCAGGGCATGCTGGATCGCTATCCGCATCTGCCGACCATCCTGGCCTCGCACAACATCGTCGACCTGGTGAACGGCCAGCCGGTGCTTTCCACCCGGCGCAACGACACCGGGATACGGTTGTGGAATCGGCTGATCCGCCGCAACGACCAGATCTTCCTCACCCTCAACGGCCACAATCACGGCAGTGGGCACCTGCGGATGACCAATGACCTGGGCCATCCGGTGGATCTCCTGCTGATCAACTACCAGACCGAATACGCCGGCGGCAACGGCCTGCTGCGCCTATTGGAACTGGACCTGGCGCGGGGCCGACTGGAGGCCTTCACCTATTCGCCCTGGGTCGCCTATCGCCAGCAGAGTGGCGACCTGCCGGTGCGGCTGGGCAACGATCCGCGCGACACCTATACGGCCGAGGTGCTGGCACCCCTGGCGTCGCCGCAGTTCGACAACAGATTCGTGCTCGAGGTGGATTTCGCCACACGCTTCGCCGGCTTTGGCGGCTATACCGCGCAACTGCCGGCGGTGGCGGAAGAGGGTGTGCTGGCGCGACTGCGCCAGCAGCTGGGGATCGCCTGACGGATCAGGCGGCGAGCAGCCAGCCCCCGGCCACGGCCGTGGCGACGCCGGCGAGTCGCACCAGCGGCGTGGCCGCCTGGGGCAGGTAGCGCACCACGGCATAGCCCAGAGCATGCAGGGTGGCGGTGGCGGCGACGAAACCGGCGGCATAGGCCCAGGGATTGCCCATTTCCGGCAATTCCAGACCATGGGCCACGCCGTGGAACAGGGCGAAGGCGGCGGTCAGGCCGACGGCGGCGGCCACCGGCGGACGAGCGGCCAGGGCCACCAGCAGACCCAGGGCCAGCACCGAGGCAGCGATGCCGGTCTCCAGCAAGGGCAGCTCCAGCCCGGCGAAGCCCAGCAGGCCGCCGATCAGCATGGTGCCGACAAAGGTGCAGGGCAGCGCCAGGCGCGCCTTGCCCTGCTGCTGCGCGGCCCAGAGCCCCACGGCAAGCATGGCCAGCAGGTGGTCGAGACCGGTCAGGGGGTGCAGCACCCCGGCGGCCAGGCCGTTCTCGGCATGACCCGGATGGGCGAAGGCCAGGGCCGGGGCGAGCAGCAGGGCGGCGGTGGCGAGGATCTTGGCGTGTTTCATGGAGGCTCCTTGGGATGGTTTCCTGGACTCAGGCGGCGGTCAGCAGACCCTGCTTCTCGATGAAGGCGATGATCTCTTCCAGTCCCAGACCGGTCTTCTGGTTGCTGAAGACGAAGGGCTTGTCGCCGCGCATCTTGCGAGTGTCGCGATCCATCACCTCCAGGGAGGCACCGACCTGCTCGGCCAGGTCGATCTTGTTGATCACCAGCAGATCCGACTTGCAGATGCCGGGGCCACCCTTGCGCGGCAGCTTGTCACCGGCCGAGACGTCGATGACGTAAAGGGTCAGATCGGACAGCTCCGGGCTGAAGGTGGCGGACAGGTTGTCGCCGCCGGATTCCACCAGGATCAGGTCCAGGCCGGGAAAGCGGCGGTTGAGCTGGTCCACCGCTTCCAGGTTGATGGAGGCGTCTTCGCGGATGGCGGTGTGCGGACAGCCCCCGGTCTCCACACCAAGGATACGCTCGGGCGCCAGGGCCTCGTTGCGCACCAGGAAATCGGCGTCTTCGCGGGTGTAGATGTCGTTGGTCACCACCGCCAGGTTGTAGCGCTCGCGCAGGGCGCGGCAGAGGGCCAGGGTGAGGGCGGTCTTGCCGGAACCGACCGGTCCGCCGATACCGACGCGCAGGGGTTGAGTAGTCATCAGGGGATCTCCTAGGAACGGAACAGGCGGCTGTACTGCCGCTCATGGGCCATGCTGCTGAGGGCCAGGCCGAAGGGGGCGCCGCCCCAGTGCGCTTCGGGCAGGGCAGCGGCCTGCTCGGCCACGGCGGTCAGGGTCGGCAGCAGAAGGGAGGTGAGGCGCTGGGCCGCTTGCTGGCCCAGCGGCAGGGTTTTCATCAGCACCGCCAGCTGATTTTCCAGCCAGGTCCACAGCCAGGCTTCCAGCGCCGCTCGCGGTGCGATCGCCCAGGCGCGAGCGGCCAGCGCCCAACCGAGGGCGAAGGTCGGAGCCAGTTCGCCGAGCAGGCGGCGGCTACTGTCGTCCAACTCCGGCAGACCGAGCAGCAGTTGCGCCAGGGAATAGCCGGTCTGGCGACTTTCCAGCTGGAATTCCGCGGTTTCGCGACTGGCGCGATGGTGCTCGGCTAGTTCGCTCAGGCGCGTCCAGTCGCCCGCCGCGGCGGCTTGGCAATGGGCCAGCAGCAGCGGCGCTTCGAAGCGCGCCAGATTGAGTTCGAGATTGTCGCGCAGCCAGACCTCGGCCTCCGCCGCGCTGCGGATCAGGCCGCTGTCGATGGCCAGTTCCAGTCCCTGGGAATAGCTGTAGCCGCCAATCGGCAACTGGGGACTGGCCAGGCGCAGCAGCGCGAAGGGCGAATTCACGTGCGCACGCCGAAGTGGTGCAGTTTGGGGGCGTAGTTGAAGCCTTCCTCGCCATGGTGCGAGTGATGGTGACCGCCGCCGTAGGCACCGTGCTCGGGCTGGAAGCCGGCCTCGATCTCGCTGACCCGGGCGCCGAGCTGCTCCAGCATGGCCTTGAGCACATAGTCGTCCAGCAGCCGTAGCCAACCGTCGCCGATCTGCAGGGCGACGTGGCGATTGCCCAGGTGATAGGCGGCGCGGGTCAGTTCGAAGGCGCTGGCGCAGGTCACGTGCAGCAGCTTTTCCGGGCGGGCGACGACCCGCACGATGCGGCCATCGCGGGCTTCGAGGCAGTCGCCATCGGCCAGCGGCGGTTGGCCGCGTTCGAGAAACAGGCCGACGTCTTCGCCAGCGCTGGTGGTGGCTCTCAGGCGACTCTTGCTGCGGGCGTCGTAGGTGAGGTGGAGTTCGGCGTCCCAGGTATCCCGGGGCGCGCAGCGGCTTTGGACGACCAGCATGGCAGGACTCTTGGCAGTTTTGCCCAGCTCTACAGCAAGGTGCCTGCCAAGGCGCGCAAGTCGCCTGGTTCTGGGGCGCCATGAGTTGACCTGGTGTTCAGGTCGCTCTTATTTGGTGCGCCATTGCATCGGCTAGCAGAGCAACGCCCTCTTTTGGTGCGTTTGCGCGCTCGCCGCGCCGCCAATGCTTGCTGCCGATCAGAATCAGCTTGAGTTGCTGCACCATCTTCGCCGCCGGCCACAGCGGCGGCGGTGTGGTCAGGGGTGGCGGATCGATCAACTCCGGCAGGGTGGCGAACACCGTCTTCACCACCAGGTCGGCCAGCACATCGATCTGCGACGGATTCAGGTGCGGCAGCCGACCCAGGGCGAGCAGGTCACGGGCCAGGTCCTGGGTGATGCGCTGGCGCAACTCGGCGATGGCCTGGCGCACGGCCAGGGAGCCGCCGTATTGCTCGCGGGCGAGAAAGAGGAATTGATCACGGTTGTCGCTCACGGCGCCGAGAAAGATCTCCACCGAGGCCTCGATCATGCCGCGCTGCTGCAATTCGTGATGACGCACCTGGCGCAGGGCGTCGCGAAAGGTGTCGCCCACCTCGGCCACCAGCGCCAGGCCAAAGCTCTCCATGTCGGCGAAGTGGCGATAGAAACCCGCCGGCACGATCCCGGCCTGGCGACTCACCTCGCGCAGGCTCAGGCTGCCGAAGCCGCGGCCGCTGTTCATCAGCAGGCGTGCCGATTCCAGCAGCGCCTGGCGCGTTTGCAGCTTCTGCTGGGCACGGATCGACATGGAGAGATCTCGGAAGACAAGGCGGCACTGTAGCAAAGGATGCCCCTGCTGACTCCAAGGGTTTTCCGTGACCGCCGGGTGGTAGTCTCTGGCCCGTGCCTTGCCTTGAGAGCGTCATGAATCTCGACAACCGTATCAAGTTTCGCCACCTGCTGTGCTTTCTGGAGATCGCCCAGCAGCGCAGCTTCGCCAAGGCCGCCGATGCCATCGCCGTGTCCCAGCCGGCCATCTCCAAGACCATCCGCGAACTCGAGGAAATCCTCGAGGTGCGCCTGTTCGAGCGCGGCAAGGGCGAGGTGACCCTGACCGAGGCGGGCCTGCTGTTCCTGCGCCACGCCGGTCCCTGCGTCCAGGCCCTGCGCGAGGGCATGCAACTGGTGCGTGGTGGCGAGGCCGGCGGCCTGGTGCGGGTCGGGGTCCTGTCGACGGTCGAAAGCCAGGTGCTGCCCGAGGTCCTGATGCGCCTGCATGACCGTCATCGCCAGCTGATCGTCAACGTCGCCACCGGTCCCAGCGCCTATCTGCTCGGACAATTGCGCGTCGGCGACCTGGATCTGGTGGTCGGCCGCATGACCGACAGCCCGGACATCCATGGCCTCGACTTCGAACACCTCTATACCGAGGCCCTGACCCTGGTGGTGCGCCCGGGACATCCGTTGAGCCAGGCGCTGCCGGCGGACCTGGCGACCCTGGCGCGCTATCCCCTGGTGCTGCCCTTGCCCGGGACCACCATTCGCCGTCACGCCGAGAGTCTCTTCGTCCAGTGCGGCATTCCTCTCAGTCCCCAGCGGCTGGAAACCCTATCGCCGACCCTCAGCCGCCAGTACGTCCGCCAGAGCGAGGCCCTGTGGATTGCCCCGCTGGATGCGGTACGCCGCGACCTGGCCAGCGGCGAACTGGTGGAGGTGGAGCTTGGCGTGCGCGAAGCCGGGGGTTCGGTCGGCATCTGCCGCAATGGCAGCGTGCCCCTGTCGTTGGCAACCCAGAGATTCTGCGACGTCCTGCGCGAGGTGGCCGGCGAGTTGACACTTAACCATTAGGTTATGGGGAAGGGCGCAGCTTTCAATTCAGCCAGGCGGCGCCCTGGGCCACACTGGGATCAGCTAGCTCTTGGCCCCGATCCTTCCGTGGAGCATTCCAATGCATAACAAGCCCCACGACGTTCGCTACGTCGCCCGTGATCGCACCTGGCATCCCCAGGCCTATACGCCCGCCTACAAATCCTCGATTCCCCGCTCGCCGCGCCAGGCGCTGGTCAGCCTGCAGCACCAGACGGCTTCCGAGCGCAGTGGCTCGGACTTCTCGCGGCTGCCGCTGGGACCGCACGACAACGACCTGCTGCTCAACTTCGGCACCGGCCAGTTGCCCCAGGGCGAACGCATCATCCTGTTCGGCATCCTGCGTGATCAATTCGGCAAGCCGGTGCCCAATTCCCTGGTGGAGATCTGGCAGGCCAACGCCGGCGGTCGCTATCGGCACAAGAATGACGTCTACCTGGCACCGCTCGATCCCAACTTCGGCGGCGTCGGCCGCACCCGTACCGACAGCCAGGGCAACTATGTCTTCCGTACCGTCCGCCCGGGTCCCTATCCCTGGCGCAACGGCAGCAACGACTGGCGCCCGGCGCACATCCACGTCTCGGTCATGGGGCCGGCCATCGCCACCCGGCTGATCACCCAGCTCTATTTCGAGGGCGATCCGCTGATCCCGCTGTGCCCCATCGTCAAGTCCATCGCCGATCCCGATGCCGTCCAGACCTTGATCGCCCGCCTGGACATGAGCATGGCCAATCCCATGGACTGCCTGGCCTATCGCTTCGACATCGTCACCCGCGGCGCGCGGCAGACGTTCTTCGAACACCACTGAGGACGCCGACATGACCCCCAACAGCCACGCCCTGCTGCCGGAAACCCCCTCCCAGACCGCCGGTCCCTATGTGCACATCGGCCTGGCCCTGGCCGCCGCCGGCAACCCCACCCGCGAGGTCGAGATCTGGAACCAGCTGGCCAAGCCCGGCGCGCCGGGCGAGCACATCCTGCTCACCGGCCAGGTGTTCGACGGCAACGGCAACCTGGTGCGCGATTCCTTCCTGGAGTTCTGGCAGGCCGATCACCAGGGCCACTACGATCCGGTCTACGACGTGGAAAAGGCCTTCAACGGCTTCGGTCGCACCGCCACCACCTTCGATGCCGGCGACTGGACGCTGCACACCGTCAAGCCCGGCCAGGTCGCCGATCAGCGCGGCCAGCCCATGGCGCCGCACATCAACGTCAGCCTGTTCGCCCGCGGCATCAACATCCACCTGCAGACCCGCCTCTACTTCGACGATGAAGCCGAAGCCAACGCCCGCTGCCCGGTCTACAACCTGCCGGAGCCGGAGCGCCGGCCCACCCTGCTGGCGCGTCGCTGCGAGATCGATGGCCGCCTGGCCTATCGCTTCGACATCCATCTGCAGGGCCCGCAGGAAACGGTCTTCTTCGACATCTAGTCGTCCGAACAGCAAAAAGCCCTGCCAAGGCAGGGCTTTTTCGTGGGCGCCAACTGCAGGTCAGATACGGTAGGTGGTCTTGGTCATCACCTTGGACACCAGGCTCATGCCGTATTTGACCGGCGCGGGGAAGCGCCAGCCACCGGCCGCCAGGGCATGTTCGGCGTGCTGTTCTTCATCGCTGCGCATCTGTTCCAGCACCGCGCGGGACTTGGCGTCGGCCGCCGGCAGCTTGTCCAGGTGCTCGTCCAGATGGCGGCAGACCTGATCCTCGGTAGCGGCGACGAAGCCCAGGCTCAGGCGATCGCTGATCAGGCCGGCACCGGCGCCGATCCCGAAGGACAGGCCATAGAAGAGGGGATTGAGCAGGCTTGGACGCTCACCCAGGGCGCGGATGCGCTGCTCGCACCAGGCCAGGTGATCGATCTCTTCGTCGGCCGCCTTTTCCATTTCTTCGCGCACTTCCGGCAGTTTGGCGGTCAGCGCCTGACCCTGGTACAGCGCCTGGGCGCAGACCTCGCCGGTGTGGTTGATGCGCATGAGGCCGGCCGCGTGACGGCGTTCCTCGTCGCTCAGTTCGGCGTCCTTGAGCGGAATGGCCGGCGAGCTGCGGGTGGGAGCGCCACTGAAGGGCGTCAGGGTACGCAAGGCGGTATCCGCCTGGATAAGCAGTCGATCGAGGGGGGAGTAGAGGCGCTTGGATCTCAAGGTGATCTCCTTGGCGGGCGAAGGGAGGACAGAACGTGGCTCAGCCCGGAGGCCAGGTCATCTGCCGCTTGCCCAGCACATGCATATGGATGTGATAGACCGTCTGGCCACCCAGGGCGTTGCAATTCATCGCCACGCGGAAGCCTTCCTCGCAACCCTGTTCCTTCGCCAGGCGCTGGGCGGTGAAGAGGATATGGCCGGCGAGCTGCTTGTCATCGGCCTCGCTGAGGTCGTGCAGGGTCGCGATGTGCTTCTTGGGAATGACCAGGAAGTGCACGGGCGCCTGCGGGGCGATGTCATGGAAGGCCATGACCTGATCGTCCTCGTAGAGCACCTTGGCCGGAATGTCCCCGGCGACGATCTTGCAGAACAGACAATCCACGTCGATCTCCTGCTGGCTGAATAGACCCCGAGTGTACCAGCGGCTGCCGCCCGGGGTCAGGTGCCGCCGGCGGGATCACCCTTACGCGGGTTGAAAGAGTTTGCCGATCCGCACCGCGGCCGAACGCACCAGGGCGCGGGGGAAGAAGCGGGGCAGCAGACTGCCCAGGCGATTGCGCCAGCCCGGGACTATCACCGCCTGGCGTCTTTCCAGTCCGTGCACCGCGGCCAGGGCCACCTCTTCGGCGGACATCAGCAGCTTGCCCTGCTCCATGCGCCCGGTGTGCAGCCCGGCGTTCTTGAAGAAGGCGGTACGGGTCGGGCCGGGGCAGAGCACCGATACCGACACCCCCCGCTTCTTGAGTTCCTCGCGCAGGCCCTCGGAGAAGTGCAGCACATAGGCCTTGGTCGCCGCATAGCTGCTCATGTAGGGAATGGGCTGGAAGGCCGCGGTCGAGGCGACGTTGAGGATCTGGCCGCCCCCCTGGATCGCCATGTGCTGGCCCAGGGCATGGCACAGGCGGGTGAGCGCCAGGATGTTCAGCTCCAGCTGCTCCTGCACCCGCGGCCAGTCGGCGGCGAGAAAATCCCCGCCGCTGCCGATCCCGGCGCAATTGACCAGCAGGCCGATGGCTCTCTCGCTCTGCTCCAGTTCGTGCAGCAGACCGGTCAGGTGCAGCGGCTCCGCCAGATCGCAGACCCGGTACAGCACCTCCACGTCGAAGCGCTGGGCCAGTTCGGCGGCGATGCTCTCCAGCTTGTCCTTGCGCCGCGCCAGCAGGATCAGCGGCTGACCCCGCCGCGCCAGGGCCTCGGCCAGGGCCAGGCCGATCCCGCACGAGGCACCGGTTACCAGGGCATAACGCTGCATACTGCTTTCTCCAGGAAAACGCCGGTCGCCGGCGGATCTACCGCGCACCTAGTAGGGTTTGACCACCACCAGAATGACGATGGCGATAAGCACCAGAACCGGTACCTCGTTGAACCAGCGATAGAACACATGGCTGCGCTTGTTTTCGCCGCGCTCGAATCTCTTGCGCATGGCCCCGCAGACATGGTGATAGCCGATCAGCACCACCACCAGCGCCAGCTTGGTGTGCATCCAGCCCTGGGTCAGCCAGCTCGGGTTGATCACCAGCAGGCCGATGCCGAACACCAGCGTCAGGATCATCGCCGGCAGCATGATGCCGCGGTACAGCTTGCGCTCCATCAGGCAGAAGCGCTCATGGCTCACGGCGTCGCTGCTCTGGGCGTGATAGACGAACAGGCGCGGCAGATAGAACAGGCCGGCGAACCAGCAGACCAGGGCAATCAGGTGGAAGGCTTTCAACCAAAGATAGAGCATCGGGGCGTTCTCCTTATCAATCGGCGTCATCAGGCGGCGCGATATTAGAGTGGCGCTGCCGGCAAGTCATTCACTCCGGTCATCTCGGCCAGGCTCCCGTGGTCGTGCAATAGTTGACCCTTTTGCTCGGGCAAGCGGATAATTTCCTGACTGAATTGTGTTCGGCGCAAGCCGGGAGACTACGGCAATGACCATTGAAACCTTCACCCCGACCCCCCTGCAGTTCACCCTGGGCGCGGCCAGCAAGGTGAAGAACCTGATCGAGGAAGAGGGCAATCCCCGCCTGAAGCTGCGCGTCTTCGTCACGGGTGGCGGCTGCTCGGGCTTCCAGTACGGCTTCACCTTCGATGAAGATTCCGCCGACGACGACACCGTCATCGAGCGCGATGGCGTGCACCTGGTGGTGGATCCCATGAGCTTCCAGTACCTGGCCGGCGCCGAGGTGGATTACCAGGAAGGCCTGGAAGGTTCGCGCTTCGTCATCAAGAACCCCAACGCCGCCACCACCTGCGGCTGCGGTCAGTCCTTCTCCATCTGACCTTGCACAGCCTCTGGCCTAGTGCGGATAGAGCGCACCCAGGACGCGGAGGCCGCGGGCGCCGGTGACTTCCGGGCAGTTGCCGGGCAGGCGCTCGCAGAAGCGCTGGGCCAGCCAGGCAAAGGCCATGGCTTCCATCCAGTCCGGCGAGACGTCATAGGCTGCGGTGCTCTGCACCTTGGCCGGCGCCAGTAGCCGCGCCAGACGCGCCATCAGATCCCGGTTGTGCGCCCCCCCGCCACAGACCAGCACCTCGTCCACCACCTGGGCTGCCAGGATGCTGTCGGCGATGCTGCGGGCGCTCAATTCGGCCAGGGTGGCCTGAACATCGGCCGGAGCCAGCGCCTCATGCTGGGCGAGATGCGCTTGCAGCCAGGGCAGGTTGAAATGCTCGCGCCCGGTGCTCTTCGGTCCGCTTTTCACGAAGAAGGGATCGCTCAGCAGCCCCTGCAGCAGCGCCGGCACGACCTGTCCCTGCGCGGCCCAGGCGCCATCGGCGTCGAAGAGCCGCCCCTGGCTGTGGTGGATCCAGGCATCCAGCAGCACATTGCCCGGTCCGCAATCGAAGCCTCGTACCGGCAGACCCGGCGCCAGCAGGGTCACATTGCTGAAGCCGCCGATATTGAGCACCGCGCGCGGGCGGTCCAGGCCGAAGAGATCGGCATGGAAGGCCGGGACCAGGGGCGCGCCCTGGCCACCGGCGGCCAGGTCGCGGCGGCGAAAGTCGGCGATGACATCGATGCCGGTCAGTTCGGCCAGCAGGGCGGCATCGCCGATCTGCAGGGTGTAGCCCTGCGCCGGCAGATGGCGGATGGTCTGGCCATGGCTACCCACGGCGCGGATATCCGCGGCCGTCAGTCCCTGCTGCGCCAGCAGTTCGGCGATACCCTGGGCAGCCAGCCCGACCCAGGCCTGTTCGGCCCGGGCGATGCGCTCGATCTCGTTGTCGCCGGGCGCGCACAGCGCCAGCAGCTCGCGGCGGAGCGCGTCCGGCATGGGCACGCCCAGGGCAGCGACGAAACGGGTCCGCTCATCCTGCTCGATCAGGGCGATATCCAGTCCATCCAGACTGGTGCCTGACATCACCCCCAGGTAGCGCTCCATCTCAGCGCTTGTTCATCGCGAGCAGCGACGCCCGCTCCTGGTCCATGCGGGCCATGAGCGGCTGGCTCTGGGCCAGGAAGCGCGAGATCTCGTTCTTGGCGATGGGATCGGCCATCGGCAGTTTCACCCCGAGCGGATCGACGTGGTTGCCATTGATGCGGAATTCATAGTGCAGGTGCGGACCGGTCGCCAGGCCCGTCATGCCCACATAGCCGATCACCTGGCCCTGTTTCACCGAGGCGCCGGCCTGCATGCCCTTGGCGATCCGGCTCATGTGGCCATAGACGGTGGTGTAGGTCTTGCCGTGCTGGATCATCACCACGTTGCCGTAGCCATTCTCGCGACCGGACTTGGCGATCTTGCCGTCGCCGGTGGCATGGATCGGCGTACCGGTGGGCGCGGCATAGTCGACGCCCTTGTGCGCGCGCATCTTGTTCAGCACCGGGTGGAAACGGCCCATGGTGAAGCGCGAGCTGATCCGCGAGAACTCCACCGGGGTACGGATGAAGGCCTTGCGCATGCTGCCGCCTTCCGCCGTGTAGTAGTTGGTGGTGCCGTTCTTGGCGGTGTAGCGCACGGCCGTGTAGGCCTTGCCCTTGTTGACGAAGCGGGCGGCCAGGATGTTGCCGTAGCCGACGTGCTTGCCGTTGACCACCTTGTCCTCGTAGACCACTTCGAATTCGTCGCCTTCCTGGATGTCCAGCGCGAAGTCGATGTCGTAGCCGAAGATGGTGGCCAGCGCCATGGTCATGTCATGGGACAGTCCGGCCTTCTGCGCCGAGGCGAACAGCGAACTGCTGATCCGACCCTGGGCATAGGCCTTGCGGATGTCCGGGGTAACGGTCTTGTGCTCGACCTCATAGCCCTGGTCGGACTTGACCAGCGACAGAGTCTGCAGCGCGGTGAGCTTGGTGCGCACCGCCAGCAGGTCACCTGAGTGATCACGCTGGAACTCGATCTTCTGGCCCACCCGCAGGCGGGTCAGCTTCTTGGCTTCCTTGCTGCTGGCCAGCACCTCGTGCACCACGGCAGCGGCAAGGCCAGCCCGCTCGAACAGGGTCGAGAGGGTGTCGCCCTTGCGCACGGTTTCGGTCTTCCACTGCGGCTCGACGCTCTCGGTGGCGGCAACTTCCTCTTCGGCAGGCGCTTCCTCGGCGGTCTGAGCTTCCGTCTGCTCAGGGGCGACCTGGGCAAAGGGGGAGGGGGACTGGGTGTCCGCGGCTTGAGTATCTGCGAGCACTTGCTCCTTCAGGTCATCCTGACCCTGCACGACGCGCCGGGCGTCCTGTTCAACATCCAGATTGATGGAAGTGCGTTTCGCCTCGACCTGCTGAGAGGGAAACACGAGCAAGGCCAGACTCAAGAGTGCGGCCACCCCGCTGGCGGCCACGAGGTGGCTTTTGGGGTAGAACGGACTTTTGGGGATTGGCTTCGTCATTTAGCTAAAGTGATGATCTGACGTTAAAAGAAGTGAATAACTGCCTAAAATATAATCAAAATCTGGCTGTCACAACCCTTTGGGGTGGTGATCCGACGTGCCGGCTGGCGGCTACTAGGGGCATCTTGATAAGGTTCACGCTTTCGAAATTCAGAGGCGAAGCCCCCATGAAAACGGTCCAGGAGCAGCTGGCGGTCATCAAGCGTGGAGCAGATGAGCTGCTTGTCGAGTCAGAGCTTGTAACAAAACTGGAGCGTGGCACCCCGCTGCGCATCAAGGCAGGCTTCGATCCGACCGCTCCGGATCTGCACCTTGGCCACACCGTGCTGATCAACAAGCTGCGCCAGTTCCAGGAACTGGGCCACCAGGTCATCTTCCTGATCGGCGACTTCACCGGCATGATCGGCGACCCCAGTGGCAAGAGCGCCACCCGCCCGCCGCTGACCCGCGAGCAGGTGCTGGAGAATGCCGAGACCTACAAGGCCCAGGTGTTCAAGATCCTCGATCCGGCCCGTACCGAAGTGGCCTTCAATGCCACCTGGATGGATCAGCTGTCGCCGGCCGACTTCATTCGCCTCTCTTCCCAGTACACCGTGGCGCGCATGCTCGAGCGCGACGACTTCAGCAAGCGCTACGCCGGCAACCAGCCCATCGCCATCCACGAGTTCCTCTATCCCCTGGTCCAGGGCTATGACTCCGTCGCCCTGCGCGCCGATGTCGAGCTGGGCGGTACCGACCAGAAATTCAACCTGCTCATGGGCCGCGAACTCCAGCGCGCCTATGGCCAGGAAGCCCAGTGCATCCTCACCATGCCGCTGCTCGAAGGTCTGGACGGCGTGAAGAAGATGTCCAAGTCCCTGGGCAACTACGTCGGCATCCAGGAAGCGCCCGGCGTCATGTACAACAAGCTGGTGTCCATTCCCGACACCCTCATGTGGCGCTACTTCGAGCTGCTCAGCTTCCGCAGCCTGGAAGAGATCGCCCAGTTCCGCAGCGATGTTGCGCAGGGCGCCAATCCCCGCGACATCAAGATCAAGCTGGCCGAAGAGATCGTGGCCCGCTTCCACGGGGAAGAAGCCGCCCAGACCGCCCACCGATCCGCGGGCAACCGCATGAAGGATGGCGAGCTGCCGGAAGACCTGCCGGAAGTCGAGCTGGAAACCGATGCGGCGCTGCCGGTCGCTGCCGTCCTCAACAAGGCTGGACTGGTGAAGAACGCGGCAGCCGCTCGCGACCTGCTGGCGGCGGGTAGCGTCAAGGTGGATGGCGAGGTGGTCGATCGCGGCTTCCTGTTCGAGATCGGGCGTACCTATGTATGTCAGGCCGGCAAGAAGGCTTTCGCCCGCATCAGCGTCCGTCAGCAATAAATTTGAAATAAC
>NZ_QBIZ02000022.1:0-69457 GCF_003057735.2 Pseudomonas sp. RIT411 | reverse complement strand
AGGGAAGGAAAAAGAGAAGGAGAGAAGGAAGGAAAGGGGCGATGTGGCTTTGGGGTGGAAGGGGGAGAGGTTGGATAGGGGCTTGTGTTGTACAGGGGTGGTATAATTTGGTGGTTGGGAACGTCGCCCGTGAGGAGGGCACCACCATGTACGAAGGGATCCAGCGTGCGCACCAGGTGCTCGTCGAGCAGCTGGCCAGCTTCAATTCGACCTGGCCAGGGTTGGTGGTCGACGGCCGCGTTTGGCAGGTGCCGCTGCTGAACGAGCAAAAGACGCCCGACGTCCTCGAGGTCCGGGAGGTCGACGGCCAGGCGGCGATCGCGCTGGCCACCGCAGCCTTGGCCAGCCACCAGCGCGACGTTGGCCAAGCCGCCGGCACCGTCATGCGTCTGCCGGGCTACTTCCGCCTGCAGGCGAGCGTGCTGCCGCAGGTGTTGGCGATCAATGCGAGCAAGCAGGCGGTCACCGACGAGATCGAGGCGCTTCGGCTCGCCCTGGGCTACACACCCGAGATGCGGCCGCGGCTACTGCGGCGCGCCCTGGGCGCCGGCGTCACCACCAAGCAGCTGCAGCGCACCATCCACGCCTTCGACGGCGCACCGCGGCGGATCTCGTTCACCTGGGCTGGCCACACCACCAGCAATCAGCGGATACCGGTGGCCACCGTGCGCGAGCAGCTGCAGGCGGAGGCCGAGAGTAGGGCGCAGCAGCAGGGGATACCGCTCGAGCAGACGCCCGAGTACCAGGATCTGCGCACCATCGCGAACCTCGCTGACGACCAGGTGCTGATCAAGCACAAGGTCGTCGCCCCGCACCCGCGCTGCACGCTCTGGTTCGGCGAGCGCGGCGAGAAGTGGGACGCCATCATCAAGGCCAATCTGCCGGTGTTCGTGCTCGCCGGCGAGGCCGAGCCGAAGGTCTCAGCGCTGCGAGACTTTAATCGTGCGGCCCGCGGCCGGCAGCGCGGCGATGTGAAGGCGCGCGCTGAGGTCTGGGCGGAGCGCAACCTCTACCTACCCACCGGTGGCCAGCGGTCAGATGTGGATGAGGGTGATCGGGTACCGCTCAAGACGCCTTCAACGTATCGGCTGGGCGGCATAACCTACGAGTCACCGGCCTAGCGCCTGCGCTCAGCTGTGGCGCTCGACCGAGATATCCGTCAGCGCCACGGAGGCAATCCTGGTCGGTCCTGCGGGCATCGGTCTGCCCGGCTCCCTGCTTAGATTGGTAAGGGCTGCCATCATCAGAAAAATCACCGTTACCAAGATCGACAGATCGACCAGGTGCTCCCATCGTCGCACCTGTTCAGGCCACCGCTTTCGCAACTGCGCCCTCGCAACGCTCACTACTACCACGAGCAGCGCGGCCCATTTGATCTCTTGATTAGTCAGCACACTGGCATCCTTTTGCGGCTCCGGCACACCTGCGACAGCAAATAGCTCTGCTGCAGACAGGCTTCCATCGAAGATCCGAACGTTTCTGGAGGCGCAGCTCGACCCGCAAGCACTCCGCTAGCGAAGCGTACCCTCGCTGAGGACCTGGCTGCCCATCGACCGCACCGTCCAGCCGACGATCGAACAAAGCAGCTGAAGCAGCGGTGCGCCTGGCTATGTGTGTCTGATGGCGATGCCGCCGGCACCGTCATACGCCGGCCGGGCTGGTTCCCCCTGCAGGCGAGCGCGCTGCAAGGCGTGTCGATCATCAAGGCGCCCGAGCGGCGCACGATCGACGAGCCCGAATCACGCGAGAGCGCCCTGGGCGCCGTTGCCGCACACCATCCACGCATTCGATGGAGCGCCACAACGGATCTCGTTCACCTGGCCTGGCCACACCACCAGCAAACAGAGGGTGCCGGTGGCCACCGTGTGTGAGCAGCTGCAGGCGGAGGCTGAGAGTAGGGCGCAGCACCAGGGAATGCCGATCGAGCAGACGCCCGAACACCAGGATCTGCGCACCATCGCGAACCTGGCAGACGACCAGGTGAGGATCAAGCACCAGGCCGTGGCGCCACATCCACGCTGCACGCTCTGGTTCGGTGAGCGCGGCGAGTATGGGATGCCATTATCAAGGCCCACCTGCGGGTGTTCGTGCTCGCCGGCAGGGCCGCGCCGAAGGTCTCGGCCCTGCGCAACTTCGACCGTGGCGCGGGCGGCCGGCAGCGCGGCGATGTGAAGGCGCGCGCTGAGGTCTGGCCAGAGCGCAACCTCTACCTGCCCACCGGTGGCCAGCGGCCGCAGGACAGCGCCCGACCTGCGCTCCTTACGCCCTCGACCTATCGGCTCGGCGCCATCGCCTATGTGGCCCAGGGCAAGCCAGGCGCTCGCTTGGGGGACTAGCGTCGCGACCGGGTTGCATTCCCGCCGCGTCGGATACGTTCTACCGAGGTACACAACTACCCCAACCAGCGGACGATCACATGACCAGCTACAGCTTCAAGAAACGAGCCGGGACCGATGCTAGCGACCCCGAGTTCGTGCTTCAGCACCGCGGGAAACCGACACGCGTCCAGATCCAGGACTCATCCAGCTGGGGCGGCGCCTATGCGGTATCAGTCGACTATCTGGATGACGAGGCCGAGCCTCATCTCCTGTGGGTAGCCCTGTCCATCGCAAGCTTTGCTGACGCGGCGCGTGTGGCTATCGGCCATTTCGAGGCGAACCCTCTCGCACGCGTTCAAGACACCGCGCCTGGCGCAGAGCCTGGCTCGCCTTAGCGGCGGCCCAGAACACGGAGGGAAGGGCGCATCAGCGGCGCGAACGGCGACTTAGCGACCCTTGCGTTTTGGAACTGTGCGTTACCATTAGCCTATCAATCAAGGAGGCGCATTATGCACCCCATCATTGCTGGCGAAATCAGGAAGATCGAAGCGTTACTTGAAGGCTACCTTGGCCTTCCACCAGACACTATCAATCTCAATACATTTCAGATAGATCGATTCAAAAGTGTTGCCCCTTCGATCCGTAGAACTGTCGAGCGCGTAGTATTTGTCGCATCGCTTCCCAATACCAGTCAGGCCGACATCGCGTTCGCGGTTAACGCTTCCGATTTCATTGAGCAGGAAGTAGGAAAGCCTCGCGTTCCTAAGATCATTCGCCCGCTCTATGCGTTAGAAACTGAAATTAATGAACGCCCTGCCGTAAATCTGTGCAGGCACTTGGCGTCGATAGGCCTCTCTTTCTACGGCATTGCCTATTGCAATTCCGACACTTTGGAAGGATCGCAGATCGCATATTTTTATGCAGTGACTGCATTAGTTATAGCGTCCCTCGCGACGCACTTAACATATCGACTCAGAAGCACAGCGATGCTATTATCAATACTTGCTTCGACGATTATTGGAGTGGAGATTCTTCTAGCCTTTCAGCCGCCAGCTGCGACTTTCATGCTCTACTTTGTGCTATCGCTAATTTTGCTTGGGTCACAGCTTCAATTGCAGGGCTCCTCAAGCGCGTCGCAGGTTCGCTTTGGAACTTTAGACCCACAACTGCGCGATGCGAATCCTCAACACCCTGACCCACTAGATTCGGCTGATCCTTTCAAAATAAGCGTGTACCACACCCCTCAAGAGGTTATCCGAAACTTGGAAGGCAGAACGGGATTTGGGGATCAGGATAGATACCATTGAAAAAGGCCCGCATTGCGGGCCTTTTCTTTGCTACCTCAATTTGAAACTTTCACCGTGATCGTCACGTTGATTCAGCGTCACTACGTCAGCGAGGGTAGCTCCCGATCCATTGTCGTAGAGTCCCGCCTGGACAAGGTTATCAAACGATCCTCTAGCGACGTCCTCGCCGTAGCCGTTTTTGATAGCGCTATCGCGGTAGATTCCCCAAGTGTTGTTGTCCACGGTGCCCATTCTCGCCGCCGCGAATACTTCCGCTTGAGAGTCGTTGAGATGCAACCGCTTACCCTCGTTGACGTAATCCGCATGCGTACCCCCGGCGTTGAACACTGACCCCATCCGGTTCATTGCCTTCTGCGGTATGCCTCCTAAGACGGATTCACCCATATCGTTGACTCTTTTCCCTTTGTCGGCCAAGCGGCCCTCTGCGCGCTCCCCGGCTTCGGCTACTGCCCGGTTGGCGTATACCTGGCCATCACCAGCCACGATCTCACCTCGACGCGCATGCTCTGCAGCAATCTTGCTGTGGTCCCTTGCGGCAGCATTACCGGCGTCGTATCGGCTCTCAAATGAGCCGGACGACACAGAATGGCCTGCACTTTGCGTTTCCGAGCGAAGGTCCCCAACCTGAGGGCCCTTGAGGCCTTGGAATTCGTTGTGCGCCAGCGACGTTGGGCTAGCACCAAGCTCGCCACCGGAACGGGGATTGCTGTACATATCTCGATCTACTGTCCCGCCTGTCAACACGCCTAGATCGTTGTGCTTGGCCAGCGTATGCAACGCCGCCGCAGTATCTCGCCGTGAAGGATCGACCGTATCGAACATCCGCTTTGCTTCTTGGAACTCCTGCCCATAGTTGTTCATAGCCTCGGCAACGACGGCGTCGGCTTTACCTTCTCTTTGCAACTTTCCTGCCCAAGCATCAGGGGACATAGATAGCTGCATACCGGTGGACTGAAGATAGCTTGAGGTCTCTGAATACTGTTTCTGCGCGGATATTGCCTCTTGGGCAGATTTGGAAAGACTCTGTTGGTCAGCCTGTGATACGCCTAACTTCTCGGAATTCTGAAAATTCTGTGCAACGGAAGAGGAATTTTCTTTTCGAAGAGCATTCGAAACGACTTCGGAAAGTCCAGCCGACCTAGCGTCGTTCATCACGTCACTAGCAGTCTTGCTGTCGTTCCTCGTTGACGAACTTTGCATGTTCGCGCCGATGTTTGCAGATCCGCCTAATTCGACCCCACCCTTGGATTTGCCGTCTTCACCGGTGGCAGCTCCATATTTGCCAAGGCCCAATCCTGCGCTTACATTTCCTCCGGTAGCCAACGATGCAACGACAGCGTCAGTCTGGGCCTGCGAATACCCCATATTGCGCATGTTACCGACCGCTTTTTCGTAGCTGGCATTATTTGTTAGACCGAAGGAATTTGCGAAGGATGAACCGACTGTCGCCTGCTCGCCCAATGTCTTGGCCTGTTCCATCTGGCGCCCATAGGACGAAGTTAGGCTCTTGGCAAAGTTCTCAGAAGCGCTCTCTGCAGTTGCCTTTTGCGACTGGGCGGCATTACTCAACGACTGGCCGATATTAATCGAACCACGGGTTGTCTCAGAACCAGTCTGCCTCGTCCCATTGACGAAGTCGTTCGTCATATAGGGCGTAGTCGCCAAGCCTTCGGTGGGCTTCACGACGTCAGGCGTCACGATCTTCTCGTTGATCTGATCCGTGCCACCGAGGCGCTGGGCCATGCTCGTCAACGCAAACGCGCTGCCGGAAACCAGGAACATGCTGATCACTGGCACGGATGAAGCCATCAGTCCGGCCACCCCGATCGCGCTGTCCAAGGCCGGCAGCATCTGCTTCAGCATCTCGAATGACAGGGCGTTGCCGTCTGTCACCGTGCTGGTCGTCGCGAGCAGGCCTTCCATGACCGTGCCGGTGTACCAGTTCGTGTAGAGGTTGACGATCGCGAGCATCGGCTGCCACAGCATCATCCAGCACAGCATGGTGATGTACTTGGTGATGAGATTCATGCCGAACGTGCCCATCACGAGCAGGAACGCCATCAACGGGGTGATTGCGTAGATGAGGCCTTCGAAGAAGGTCAGGAACGGGCGAACGTACCGGGTGAACATCGAGCCTTCGGCGGCCCACTGCGTGGCCTGCTGCGCCTGAGCCTGGGCGAGCATGATCGCGTAGGCACTCTGCTGGTCTTCCAGCGCTTTCTGGGCGGGCGCACGCTCGAAGATTGGCAGCAGAATGGACGCCATGGTAAAGGCACGTGCGTCCGCCACCTGGAGATTCAGGCCGCGCAGCGCATCGTCCACGCGGGTGGTCAGATCGTCACCTGTAACGACTTTGCCAGGCTTCTGGAACGCTAGTTTCGAGACATCATCCATGACGCCCGGCTGCGCCGAGACGCTGAGAGCCTTAAGCCGGGTATGGGCCTGGGAACAGTTGTAGTAGGTGCCAGTGCCCGTCTTGCCCTCGTAAATCTCGGTACCGTAAACCTCGCTATCGAAGCGCATAGCGTCGATCGGGCTATTGCTGCGCATGAGGGCGCCATAGGCCGTCATGTTGCGCCCGACACCGACCAAAGTGCACTCCTTGATGTAGTTCGTCCATGAGCGTACGAAATCGCCGCCCGCGTTGCTTTCGCCCATCACAGACGGCATAGCCAACACATTGCGCGTCGCGCCGCGGACCTTCATCAGGGTGGTGAGGGGATCAGCGAATCCATAGGTAGTCATCGCCGGCGTCGAGAAGGCCTGCTCCATCTCCTTGGTGAGCTTGTAGCCGATGTTGGAGACCACGGAGCCCACGAAGAGGGGACCGATAGGCACGTTGTCGACCACCACGACGGTACCGTCATAGACGTCCTCTACAACGGCGCGCCCGGTAGGACCGTAGAGCGCCATGTAGAGGATCAGCGCCACGCCAACCTGTTGGAAGGGAATAGCCTGGTTTTTGAAGACCGCCTGGAATCCCAGGAACAGGGTACCGATCAACAACCCCACCTTGGCGAGGGACTCGATGCTGCCCGACCCGGAGATCATGGCCACGGCGTTGAGGATGCTCTCCAGGTAGGTAGCGGAGCCAATGGAATAGATAGAGAACTCCATCACTCACCCCCCTGCACAGGTTTCTCGACGTTGATAAACGCCGCAGGCGGAGGAAGCGATCGCATGCGCGCCTGGTAGTCGAGCAGCAGGTCATTCTCGTTGCCATACCGGGTGAGCAGCACCTGGTATTCCTGCATCAGCCGTTCCCTCGCCTTACCGATGAAATCACCAGCAGGCATGCCGAGCTTGTCGACCATCTTGCCTTTCGTGATCACGGCTTCGGCCGTATCGATGTACGACTTGACGAGCGAGTAGGCGCCCTCGAGCGCCAGCATCTTGGAATGGCCGGCGACAAAGCCCTTCGCCATCGACTCGCTGCCCTGTGACAAGCGTTGCACCATCGCGGAGAAGCCGGGCTTTTGCATCATGTTCAGTAAGCCGGTCTCATCAGGACCAAAAGTGCCAGTATTCGTCGCCCACTTCGTGACGATGCCGACGGAGTTTCCCGATCCGTTGAAGATCTTGATGATCTTTTGCGCCAGGCCGTCGAAGGCCAGGTTAGAGAGCTGCGGCTCCAGGCAGACTGCATCTTCCTTGCACGAATAGACCTGCACCGACTCGGTCTTGACGCCCTCGACGATGTCCTGCAGCGAAATGCCAGTTGGCATCAGCGGCTTGGTGACGATGACCTTGCCCTTTCCATCTTCAGCCTGTTCCAGCCCGGGAATGATCACGGATCCGGTGAAGGACATGATCAGCTCGTCGGTCTGCTGAGAGCCGTATTTGAAGAACTGCTGGCTGTTGTACTGTTTCATTGCACACCAGACGACGTTGCCGGTGTCCTCGCAGCTCACTACGTTGCCGGCATCCGTCTTCATCTCGATCGGCGACTTGGAGTTGCTGCTTCCGGAGAACAGCGATCCGAAGCTATCTGCCAATCCCTTGATGGTGTTACCGGTGGCAGTCTGCATGTTCTCCTTACCTTCGAAGGCCGAGAACGCGTCCGTCACCAGGCCCTGGGCAAGCTGGCAGCTATTGGACATGAGGCCGTTGAGGTCCTGCATCGTCTCCTGCAGGTTGGCGATGGTGTTCTCCACCGTAGGCCCCATGGCCTTGAGCGCCAGCTTGAACGCGTAGCCCGACGCTACGCCGACCGAGTTGGAGGCGATGGAGCGCAGCGACTGAACGAATTGCTGCGCGTTGATGAACGAGAAGGAGCCGGCGAACATGTCGATGCCGCCGCAGCCGGCCTGGAAGGAGGGCGGTCGGAAGGAGACCACCGGCGCCGTTGCGATCTGATTCCGTATACGCATCGAGCCGCCACTGACCACGCCTCGAGTCGCCGTCTGGTACATGCCCGGGTCGGTGCTGTTGGACATCGAGTTGAACATCGAGTCCAGCTGGCTCTCGATGTTGGCGTAGGCGCCCAGGGGCGCGAGGGCCGCAACCAGCACGGCTGCGCACAACGACTGCTTACTGCTGCGCCTCATGGGGCACCTCTCCATCTATGGTCTTGCGGGCGAGCTTGCGGCGCATGCTCTCAACGAATGCGGCGGGGTCCTGGTCGATCTGGTCTTGGCTAAGCCCGTCGTTGTCCTCGAGGGTCAGCAGGCCGTTGTCGAAGAACGGCTGGGTGGAGGCGAAGGTCTTCTGGTCGATAAGCGAGGCTTCGCGCGCAGCGATCAGGACCCGGTTGAACAGCACGTCCAGGGTGATGGCGCCGTAGCCGACAATTTCAGTGCGGCCCGGCGGGATCGCCAGGGCGAGGGCAGGGGCCTGATAGACCTCGAGCTTCTTGGCCTGGCCATCGTCCGTGCGGTAGTTCGCGAACAGTCCATTGTCGAGGGGCGCGCCATCCAGCGAGACGGGGATGATCCGGATGCCGGTGGCCGCGGTGAGCGACTGCAGCACGGCCGCTTGCTCAGCACAGAGCACGCAGTTGCCCTTGAAGAAGAAGAAGAGGCCGACCTTGTTGGCCAGGCCCTTGAGCACCTTGTCCCGGTTGTTCGAGACCTCCCGATTGAGCGCATTGGCAGCGTAGGTGGCCACCGGTCGCCGGCTGTCCTCGTCGAGGAACGGATCACGCATGATCACCTGGCTGGAGCGCTCGGAGAACTTGGACGATTTGTCCATCATCACGCGCTGCAGGTAGTAGTAGGCCTGCACATTGGCATCGGTCGGGTTGTCGATCGCGCGGTCGCGGTACTTGGGCAGGTTGTCCCTGATCCAGGCCACGCTAAACAGCTCCGGCCCTGGCGGCGCCGGCGGAGCGGCCGGTGGCTCAGCCTTCTGGATGGGCGCGGGCGCGGGTGGAGGCGGGGTAGGCGCCTTTACCTCGAGCTCCGGCTCCTCCTCGGGCGGATCCTTGTACCAAAACCAGCCCTCTGCCTTACCGCGGTAGAAGCTTTCGCTACCAGGCGCAGCGAAAGAATCTTTCACGCCATCCGCAGCGTTGTCCGCCGCGCTCGCGATACCTGAAAATGCTGCCGGCCACAGCGCTGCAGCGACGGCTACAGCCAAAAGCGCGCGCCTCATTTCCTACCGTCCAGGTACAAGGCGACGGCGACGGTTGAGTACACCCACCGGGAGCCTCGCTTGCGCCGGTGCGATCCGATCGCACTGACCCACGGCAGGTGTTGATAGTCAGCATTGCCAATTTTTTTGCTGACGTAGGTAACGCTGTAGCCGAGCGCGTCAGCAACCTGTGCGACCGGCATCGACGGTCCATACGCCTGCAGGAGCTTAGGGAGGTGCTTCGATGGGGCGCGAATGCTCTCCAGCGAGCTTCGCTGGCTGTCCAGGAAGGACGCAACGCCCTGCGTGCCGTAGACACAATTGAGGCCTTGCCGGCGCCGGTGTGGGGCGATCGCTGCTACCCAGGGGAGGTGCTGGAATTTGGCGCAGCCTATCTTCTTGCGGACATAGCCGACGCTGTATTCCAGAGCCTCCGCTATCTGCTCCGGCGTCATCACGTCGCCGTAGGTTTCCAGGAGGCCCGATAGGCTGGATGTGGGGGTGAACGAGCTCGTGACAGCTTCGGGCGTAGCGACGGACAAGGACATGCGCGCATCCGGAGTATTGATTCGATGCACACAAGGCTAGGGTTTCGCACGGACCAAAAGCGTTCGATTCACCCCCTTTTAGGGCGCTAACGTTGATCGGGCGGCAATAGCGCAGTCTGTTTGATCCACATCCTATGGACAGACAGCAGCAGCTCGGTCGATGGAAAGGTCACCGGGTGTCTCTGCGGCCCGAACAGAGGAGACAAAAAAGGCTTCGCGCGCGAGCTCATTTTCGAGTTGAATCGAAGCGAGGCGCGGCGAGCTCGATATAGGACTCGTCGATAACCAGTGTCAGCACTATCTGGTGCAGAGCAATTTAATCCGCCTCGCCTGCTACTCCAGCAGAAGACTGCTCAAGCCAAAGGTCTCCAAGGTCTTCGGCGGTATAGCCGGCATTCAGCTCTATATCGTATATATTATTTTAAAATTGCCTCAGGTATATATTTTCCGAATTATATCGGTTCCAACGGCAATGCCGACAACCGTCGATTTTCTCCGCCTAATAGCAAACCTCGATTTCGAAGGTTCCGCCCAAAATCTTGAATGATCTTGCAGACGTAGACACTACTTCATTCCACTCTGTCGTCATCATTCCGTATAGCCCCATAGATTTATAATTTTTATACCCACAGTCCTCCCAGAGAATATTTATTATTGCGTGATTCGGACGATTATAGGTAAGTTGAACATCAATCTTTTGACGGTAAATCTTCTGAACTCCGCCGACTTCAGCACTCACAACCCCCACAAAGCTCGCAAAACTTGTATCATTAGTGATTTCACGAATTGCAGAAATTACAACCTGAGTACTTATAGATGATGTTAGCTGGTCAAGCTTTGCCATGATTGCACCTAAAGCCAAAGATTACAGCTCGATGAGCTATCGAAAGTTCGCATAATCGCAGACAAATTAGAACCGATCACACAGAGCTCCTTTGGAGTAAATTTACATTGCCGAAATAGCCTTGCCTTTGCCAAGCCCTACATAGGTATACTTTGCTCAACCAAGCTTTAAGTGTATATTATAGCCCATGATAAATGAGGTGATTTAACATGCGCAACTCCATATCTTCTGTTCTTAGGATGTGGCCTTTCGGCGTTTTACAGTCTGAAATTTTTGTAAACGCATTTCTTTCGTATGTTGGTTACCCACGACTGGTTAATGTAGCTCCGCTAGGGGGACGAGATGACGGGCGCGACTTGCAAAGTCTCGATGGCATCTTAAGAGTAGCATGTTATTTTCCGATAAAAGAATATAGGCCATACGAAGACATCAAAAGAAAGTATCTGAGCGATTTAAATAAAGCGGAAAGAGCAAAGGCTCAAAAATTCAGCTTCGTCACTGGTCAGGTACTACAGTTAGCAGAAAAAGAAACACTGCTGGGATTGAGCTATACGAGACAAACAGAAATTTTTGGATGCTCAGATATTTTGAATATCGTTAGTGCGCCCGGAGCCGCCCATCTTCGTGCTGAACTGGGTTTCCCTGAAGTGAACGAAAGTCACGACCACGCCTTCTTTACGTCACTCTATTCTATAGTAAGCTTCAAAAATTTGATCTATCTTTTTGAGGAATCGCTACCACCTAGAATATTTCCGATGGGGTTCTTTGAAATCTTTGACACACTGGCGATATTTGATCGCACTGCGCAGCCCGAACTACTAACTGAGGAGATGCATTCAGCTTACCGAAATTGGACGAGCAGGGTTTATGACTTTTCCCATCATCTTTTAGATCTAGAAAACTTTGAAGCGATATTTAATAACCGAACACTTGTGATGAAGAAAGTTTCCCAAGAAGAGTATAAAATCATATCAGCGGTCATGAATGAGACCTTCAATGCCTTGTGGCAGGAAACGAATTCCTTTGTTACGACTATCTCTCGAAGCTTGCGTATCGCAATTCGCTAGCGCATAGCGTAAATTATCGCTGTAACTTTCTTACACTTGGAGGTATAAAAATGCCATATATATCCAAATACCACGGAACATCTAAACAAATAGCGGCCGAAATAGAAGTGGGAAAAATTGACCACTCGTGCGGAGGCGGTGAATTAGGACAAGGATTCTATCTGGGAGAAATGCTCTGGGTTGCGAAAGCTTGGGCTCACAATCGTCATGGCAAAAAAAACTCAGCTGTTGTAAAAATTGAGATTCCAGATCCAGAATTTAACAGGTTATCTATAGAACTACTTTCGCGTATAGATGCTCTAGCTCTGCGGACGGAAATAAAAGCTAGCAACTCCACTAGAACTTACAAACATGGCTATGACGTGCTATGGTCGCCAATAGTTGGAACGACAAGGGTTGAAGCAGATCAATACAAATATGAATCCAGACGTAGTGTTGATATGCTGAATGGAGTGTTGTGTAATCGGAGCGTAGTATGAAGGTTCACTATCTGTGCCATCCGCCCGGAGATTCAATAAATTTCGTGTATGCTACCGAGCTACCTGCCGATTACTATTCGTTAGGGATGTTTGCTGTTGAGGCCTCAAATGCTAACGGAGCTACATCAAATTCATTTAAATTTCCTGCTCAATTAAAAAATAACACCATCATTCTTGAACTAGTCCAGACTAGCGGTCGCACCTACACTGTAGATGTCAAAAAAATTGGCATGAGGTTTTTCTTTAAGCTTGTAAGTTTTGACAAGACCGCACGTTATGTGGGTCAGGCTCGAGATCGTTTTATTGATTACCCATTGCTTCGAGTTCAACCTGCCAATTATCTTCGGTTAGAACAAGCTTGCTTAGACCATGATTTTTATTTTGTAGGAGAAGGCTACGAACGCCCTGAATCGGAGCTAGAAGACTACTTCCAGCTAGCTCCGGCCCCTTAAGCCAAACGGAACGACTCACCATAGAGTTCATCTCAACAACATATCCGATTTAACATAAGTTGTATTATGCGAAGTCTAAACCGCTTCGACAGCTCGTCGCCGACAAGGTGATGAACAGGCGTAAGGTCGGCTGGACGCTAGGACAGCTTGTGTAGCAAAAAGACAATCGCTGCCGGCGTGGAAACGAGAGCACACCCTATGAAGATTGGAACCCAGAAATGCTCAAAGGACCGCCAGACTGGTTTGGAGAGCATCTCAAGGTTCTTCCGGTTTATCTCTGCCGTATCCCTCATAGATTGGACGATCATCAGCTGCATCTCTACCTGAAGACGCCGGGACTCGAGCTCCAAGTTCTCTCTCTCGCTCATGATCAAATCTCGCTGACTCAGCTACCCACTCGAAACAATGCTACCGCTTCTCAGGCCAACCGGCACGGCGTCGTTCGCAGCGCCGGCGGACACGAGAGGCTGGAAGCGCTCAAGCCGCCCGGAGGCGGTCCGGGGGGTACTGGCGCAGGAAGCCAGTCGAGGCTTCAGCTGGCGCCTGCAGCCAGTCCCTGATGGAGCCATTCGGCAGTATCGCCAGCATGCGCTTCTCGTCTTCAGGCCGATGGTAGTTTTTCATGAAGGGGTGATCGTCAGCGTTGACGGTCAGCATGGTGAAGCTGAAGCGCCCCTTGCCATCTGGATCGCTCCATTCCTCCCACAGCCCTGCAATCGCCATCAGGCCGCCGTCGGCACGCTCGATCCGCGTGGGCACAGCCTTCCCGCTGCGCCAGTCGGGCTCATAGATCGCTGCTGCAGGGATGATGCAGTGCTGGGCCCTCTTCCAGGCGGTGCGAAAGGAGTTCTTTGTGGCAGCCGTTTCCGAGCGGCAGTTGTAGGTGCTGCGCCCGAGCTTTCTGTCCTTTGCCCAACCAGGCAGCAAGCCGAACTGGCCTACCGATATGTCGTACTCCGGTGCGCCGTCCTCCTGCGCCTCGGTTGGGTTCAGCCGAACGAAGGGCCCCATGTAGAGGGGCCAGAGCTCGCCTTGGTATTGCTCGTCGACGGAAGCGCCGAATGCGCTTTTCAACCGCGCCGGCGTCGGCGCCTCATAGTGACTGCACATGCCCTGTCGCCTCCGGGAAATCCAACCTGGTGCCGCCGGCTTGTTGGCCGCGCCACCTTGTTTGACCCGTTGGCTACGCTGCGTTCCAGATGGGCTGCTGCCACCTTATCGGTCAAGGAGCCGCAAGCACCCGCGCCTCCCAGCCGCAGGCTCAGCGCCAGGGACAGGTGAGTGGGTCCACCTAGCATGGGATTCGAGCATGATCATAAGCAGATATCTGAGTACCACCGATAGCATCGCGGTCCTCTGAAGCGGGGCAATAGCTAAGCTGCTCCCCAATTCTCCGGGCGAAATGTGGCCCTACTTCACCAGATCCAAGATCTCAGGTCCTGAAATTGGAATGCCAGCAGGGACGCTCACGAAATCGCTGATTCGGCCCAAGAATGCAGCGGCGTCGTCTGTATTCGAGAGGGGGCGGCCGAAGAGCAATACGTTCGCCGGGTAGCCATTCTGATCCCAGTCGATCGAGAGGCGCTCCAGCTGGTACAGCACACCGTTGCGGAGCCGCTGAACAATCCCGTCTTTCTCGTACCCAGCCTGCCCCAGCGCGTGCTCGCAAATAAAGCGCCTGATCGCAGAGCTCTTGAACAACGCGTCAATCTGCGCCTCAGGTGAAGCGTTGCGCACCTGCTCCCAGACTTCCGGCTCCGCCATCATGAACACGCTCATCAGCTCAGTGCGCAGCCGCGCGATGTAGCTTTTCAGCCGGTGGGACATTGGGACCTCAGATCTGTTGTCGCTGGTATACGGTGATCGCTAGCAGACCGGACCGGTCCAGCGCGGGCCTCGTCACGAGCTGCCAGCCCGCCATGCTGCCAAGGTACCGCACGCCGTCTTGGTTACCTGCGTGGCGATGCTGCTTATGCCGAAGTACCTCGGCAGGGAGCGTCACTTCGCGATTCAGGTCACGGACCACCCGCGCCAGCCGCGGGAAGACGTTCTCCGGCTTGCACTCACCCTTCGTCTCGTCCAGGTACTCGACCAGGGTGTGATGGGTCAGATAGATCTTGCCGAAGACTGGGTTCACAACCGACGGTTGCGGAGGCGGCGTTCCGTCCCACTTAACGCAGAAGGCCGGATGCTCCTCGCGGGTCCAGGGCTTGTTCTTCTCGACGCTGATATTGCTCAGGCCGAAGAACTGGGTGCGAAGCGCGTTCGACGTCTCGTAGAGCTCGCCCTTGGAGCTATCCGAGAGCAACAGGCGCTTCACCGCACCGCGCGACACCACAAGCTTCAGGTTGCCGCAGTTACGCTGGTGCCCGGCCAGCTCGAATTGCACCAGGGCGCACCACAGGCCGTAGAGCTCGATGAAGTCGAGCACGTTGTCGCCGAGGTCTCGGCTCAGGTGGACCTCGATCCGGCGGAAAAAGCGGTCGTCACCATTGAACAGGACGCTGTACACGCCTGGCACGTCCGTGGCCGCGGTGCTCACTTTGCAAACTTTATAGGTCATAGTTTTGGATCTCGGCAGGTAACTAGGGCCTAGTCTCCATGCCTTTCGAAAATTGCAAACGCCGATTCTAGCGCGGTTGTGGGTCGAACCTTCCAGCGCGTCATACGATCACTCAGAAGTCGTCGTAGGTAACCTTCCAGAACAGGTCGACGCTACCGTCATCGCGGTGGGCAATGATGACCCCCTCCATCTCGCTGATCGCCTCGAGCAGCTGGTCCCAGTCCTGATCTCTCGCGTCACGCCGTTCAACGTGGACGTGCTTTTCTCGGACGCCAGGCGCGCTCATGACTTGCTTATGAACCCTGGCGGCAAGCTGGTCATAGGGCGTCAATGCCGGCGGTGGGGTGCGGGCCATCTCCACAGGTCCCATGGGGATGTTCTTTTATACAGTATTAAACAGGCCGGCCTGCTGGCAACCGGTGCGTGCCTGACGAGACGACAGGCACCTGAGCTGATCGGTAGACGAAAAAAAGGTCAGCGTGCGCTGACCCTTTCAGCGTTTTGGGTCTGATCGATTGCCACGATCAGTTTCGTGAGGCACGACCTGCGATGTTCCAGAGCCGCGATCAGGAGGTGAACAGTTGCAGGTCGCTTGTGGCCCGGGCCCCATGTCCAACGTCAGCCTGTGCGGCGGCAGGCGGAAATGTGTTCCTACCGTTTCCGCTCCCGGCAAGGAGATCATAGAAAGGTTTTGCCAGGCCCTCGATCGCCTGAGCTTCACGGAATGACATCATGGGCTACTCGTCCTCCGCCTCCTCCATACGAGCTTCGAGCTCGTTGAGGAACGGAGAGCGCCCCCAATGCATCCTCCCGCGGCCGGTATCAATGTAGCCGGAATAAAGCATATGGATCTCGTCGCGAGCGCGCGTGAGGCCGACGTAGAAGAGCCTTCGGCTCTCGCGGCGAGCAGCAGGCCGTTCATTGCGCCATGGCAGACCACCAAGGTCGAGACCGACCATAATCACGACGTCATATTCGCACCCCTTCGCCGAGTGAAGCGTCAGGAGGTTGAGGTGCAATGGCGAGCCATCCCGCCCGCCAAGACTTGCCAAATCGAGATCGGCAAGCGCGCCTCCGACAGCGAGGGCTGCTGTCATCCGGTCCACCTGCTCGCCCTGGTCGGCGAGGCCGGACTCGCTAGCCATCAGTGCGTCAAGCATCCCCGCCCGAAGCGCCGCCACGAAATCCCGAGCGAGCCCCGGCTCGGCGCGAAGCGACCAGAGAAGCTGCGTTAGACGCTGCGCTTCATCGCGCGCCTGAGCCTCGGATATCCGTGCACGATGAAATCCCGACCAGCGATCTAACAGCCCACGCAATTGCGGCCGGGCGTCGCGCCAGCCGCCCGCACACCATGCGGCGCAATCTTCGATCCAGCCGGTGAGCGCAACCTTCCGGTAAGGAGCGGCGGTGTCGACACGAACAAAGTCGAGGCCCGCCGCGGCTACCGCTTCAGCTACCACGTCGCCAGCCCGGTAGTCGCGATAGAGGATGGCGATATCGCCGAGCGTTCGGCTCGGTTTTCCGGCAAGAGCCTCGGGGATAATTTCTCCGATTGCATGGGCAGCCTGCCCTTCGAGGCCATCAGCGCACTGTGTGAACTCGATGACGGCCTGCCGGTCCGGGTCGTTGGACCGATAGCCGCGCGCTTCGCCTAACGCCATTTCGGAGGCGCTGACAATACGGGACGCCGAACGATAGTTAAGCTGGAGCTGCACCCGCTCGACGTCCTCCCGCTCCGCAAGCTCCTGCAGGAGCGCTCCATCTGCGCCGGTGAAGCCGTAGATCGACTGGTCGGGATCGCCCACTGCAAAGAGCCGAACGCCGCCGTCAAAGGCCATGCGCTTCACAATGCGGTGCAAGGCCACACCGAGGTCCTGATATTCGTCAACGGCGAGCACGGGGAACTTCGCCTGCAGCAGCGGGAGCACCCAATCGTGCTCCGAAACGAGCCGCTGCCCGAAAACGACAAGGTCATCGAAGTCGATAAGACCCATTCTCCGCAGCTCGGCCTCGTATCCTTCCGCCCACGCGGCGAGCTCCGTCTCGCTGGTCCAGGCAACCGTGGTTCGGTCGAGCACCGATCGCCGGTGCCTTCCAAGGTCCATCGTTTTGATCGGATGACCGACACCGAACAATCTGTCGCCCACGCGCTTCATTGCCTGGTCGCTCTGTCGAGTCGTGGCGACCGTAAGCGGGAAAGGCACCGGCAAATCGGCAAGCCGGCCATACGGCATGAGGAGATGCCGTAAGCAGAAACCGTGAACGGTGCCGATGAAAAGATTGGAGGCCTCACGCAGTCCCAATCGCTCGAGCCGGCGGGTCAGCTCGCGCGCGCATTCCTGACTATAGGTGATGCACGCCGCACCACGCGGCGCACGCACGTCCTCGGCCATGATCCTTGCCAGCTTGAGCACCAGTGTTTTCGTTTTGCCGCTTCCGGGACCGGCCAGCACGACACAATTGCCAGTCGAGTCATAGGCCGCCTGCTGACCCGGGTTATCAGCAAGATCGGCCGCTTGGGAGAGATAAGAAGCGCTGACGCTACGCAACGGCATCGCGGATGTGCTCCAGCGCCTGTCGGATGTAGTCTGGACATGTATCCACGTCGACTTGGCAGGCGAGCGCCTGGGCAAAACGACCCTTGCCGACCCGTTCAATGAGCGCAATCAGTGCATGCTCGTCGAGCGTATCGGGATCATCCACCCACCCTTGCAACTCCTCGCGGGTGCCGTCGCCGATGCTCAATTCTTCTTCAATCACCTCCTGCATGGCCTCGGCAAGGCCGGCACTGAAAAGCTCTGGTTCCAGCGTGTTGCTGTTGACGAAGTAACCGAACGGCTCGGCGCGGGCGATCACAGCATCCGCGTCTAGATGCCTGTAGTTGACGCCTTCTTCCCGCAACTGCAGCACATTGATCAGGCGACGTCGTACCCGCGGATGCTTGTCGCCATTGGGGTCGAGGTCCGTCAGAATCACGTGCGGAATGTTCAACCCGTGCGGGCCAAGCAACTTCACGTAGGGCGTGAAATTCGTGCCGCTGACCGAACAGACCGTAATGCCGAGCATGTCGAGCGGGATATCTAGCGCGTCGGCAAAGGCCGGCACCAGGAACCGCTCCGCGTCGCCCTCGACCAGTATTACACCGCGGGCGAAGAAGATCTCGCCGCGGCTCACATCGATGTAGCGCTGAAGGTCCGCCTCATCGCGCTCGGTAAATGGCGCAGAGGCAGTCGAGACCGCTGTCGTCGCATTCGTCTCCGCGTCATGGCGGAGCAAGACGATCGAACGGATCGGCGTGACGCTCGCAATGTGCGGTGAATGCGTCGTGAGGATGGTCGTCAGTGGCGGCGTATCTTCCTCCTCGTCTGCGCCCGTGCCGAGGAAATAGCGATAGACAAGGCGCTGGACGTGCGGATGCAGGTGCGCCTCAGGCTCCTCGACCACGAAGAAGGTGTGGTCGCGTTCACCGTCCGTTACGAGCCGATCGAGTTCGAGACTTTTGAGCGCCATGAAAATCAGATTGGCCGTGCCAAGACTTGCGTCGGCAATGCCACGCGCTCCATTGTCGATTAGCAGGCGCAGGCTGCGTAGCAAGGCGTCGACCCGTGTCGGGGAAAGACCGAGCGTAAGCGGAACCGCATGCTGCTCTCCCGCGATGGCGATCAGCCGTTCACTGATCCGCTCTGCCGTGGCAAGCACTTCGCGATGGCTCACCAATTCGGCCTGTGCCTCGTTCACCTGCTCCTGCATTTCGGCGCGAGCATCTTCGTCCAGGGACGTTGAAAGCTCCTCGATCAATGGCCTTAGCGGCGAGTTGCGCCAGCTCGCCAGATCCTTCTCTGCATCGCGCAGCGCGACCTGTACGTCGAGCGGAAGCATCCGCCGCAGCGACGGCCCGATCGACATCTCGGGGTCATCGCCGCCAAAGATGATGTACTCATAGTCGGCCAGGCTCTCCGGATCCCGTCCGAGATTAGCTTTCGGCTGAAAGCGGTAGCTAAGTCGCGCGACCATCGGCGGTCCGGGATCGACAACGCAGTCATTCAGATGCGCCATCAATCGCGGATCGTTGGTGAAATCGGTTAGGTCGACGGCGATCTCAACTGTTTCCCCTAGCTTGTCCAAGCCTAAACCATCCCAGAAATGCTCCAGACCAAGCTGGCGATCACGCTCCGACAGGCCGGGGTCTAAAATCAGTTGCAGGGCGCGGATGAAGTTGCTCTTGCCGACTTTGTTCTCACCGACGATGACGATGTTCTCGCCCGTCTCAAGGTCGATTTCCGAGAAATTTGCGAAATTGCTTATCTTCACGCGCGAAATTCGCAAGGCCATCCTCCCGATTCTATTTTGACTGGCGCGCTAACTGTGTAGCATTTCAAATTTCTTATTCTCAACAAGGTTACTGATCTCGCTGTAGAGATCGACATCCTGACCGGGCGTAGAGATTGAGATGACCAGAGCGTACCGCGCTTTGTCAGTCTCCAGTTCTTGGTCGACGTTCGACTGCCACCATCTGCCGACCGGATATACCGCGATGGCGTCGTGACCCGCTAGTTTGATCGCCCTGGCACGCCACAAACACAGTCTCCATAGGCATGTTCTTTTACACAGTATTGAACAGGCTACTCGACTGGCAACCCGTATTGGCCTGGCGAGACGAAAGGCACCTGCGCTGATCGCCAGGCGAAAAAAAAGGGTCAGCGTGCGCTGACCCTTTCAGGGTGTTCGGTCTGACCGAACAATGTGTTGATGATGAGCTGAGCCTCGGCGGCGTAGGGTCCGAGGAAGGTCAGCGTAGCGCCCTCCTCTGCGGCCCTTACGTGAAGCAGGATCCGGTACCGGCCGTAGTGCTCCCGGTACCGCTCCCTGACCAGCGCGCGGTACTCCCCCGGGCCACCGGCAAACGTTGCCGGCGGCGCAAAGGGATCGATACCGTGGCTGCCTGGCGCCGTGGGCACGATCCGCGGATCGAAGAGGTAATTGCTCACGCAACTGCCCTCCTCGCCCACTGCGGAAAGCCCATCCGCCCCAGCTGCAACAGCACATCATTCCAGTCGACGCCCTTGGCGCCTTCCGGAATGGGGAGCGGCGGCGCGAAGACCTGCAGCTGGATGTTCCGCTCCCAAAGCCGCTTGCGCAGCACCTTGGCAGCTTCCTCTCCACGACCTGACCGGTCCTTGTCGATCCAGATGCGAACGAGCTTGGTCGACGGCCCAGGCTCAAACGCTTCCAGCAAGGTGGCGCTCACCGCCGGGTAAACCCGAACCGCAAGATCCATCCCTGTTTCGATCGCAAACGCGGTCTCCAGGCCTTCGCACAGGTCGACGACTTGGGCATCCCATTGCCCGGTGCAGATGGCGCCACCGGTGACCTGACGATCACTGGGATAGGCGCACATCTTCTTCGGGTTCTCGACCGGTGCCTTCTCGCCGCGGGCGGTGAGAAAGTGCCGGTGCAGGGTGATTGGCATCTTCGCCTTCGAGACCTTGGCGACGATCGCCGGGTACTCGCCTTCAAAGCGCCCATCTTCATTGTGGCTGGCCAGGCCCCGGTGAAACCGCACCGTGCCTTCAAGGCCGCTGCGATCCCAGATCAGGATCTTGCGGCTGGCCAGGTACAGCCGCGCGGGTTCGGCATCAGGATGAGTCAGCGGGATGGTCTCCGCCCACATCTTGTTCAGCCGGTTGCGCAGCATCGTGTCCTCCTCGGCCTGCTTCGCCGCCGCGGCCTCGCGCCGGGCTTGAAGCTGAGGCAGGCTCTGGCGATTGACACGCTCCTGTACGTTCTCGTCATCGGTAGAGCGGATATTCAGGCGGTCACCCACCAGCGATACCGCATCAGCGAAGTCGATACCCTTGAGCCACTGCAGCAGCGCGAACCCGTCCGGGAACGCACCGCAGGTGTTGCAGATCCCGCCGCCGGACTCGTGAAAGTCCTTGCGGAAGAAGCGGAAGCCATCCCCCTTGCGCCCGGTCTTGCCGTGCACAGGACAGGCGACATGGCGCCCCACCTTGCTGAATGCGCGTGCATCGATCTCAGGACACAGGTCCTCCAGAATGGAATCCCAGCCCCGCACCTTTGCCGCGTCACGCACCACACTCGCTTTCAAATTTCTCATCATGGACCTCCAGGTAAAGCCCAGCACCGGGGCTTCCCGAAACCCCCGAGACGGGAGCTTGGGGAAGCCCCGGCGCTGGGGAGTGGTCCAGAGAGACTTCGCCCCCAGAGGGGGATAAGCCCCCCTGGGGTTGGTTGGATCAGGCTGCCTGCCGCAGGCGCGGTAGGGACAGCGAGTTGAGGTACTGACGGGCAGTACCGATAGCTTCGTGAATGACCTCGCGGCCGTCGCTGCAAACGCGCTGACCCTCCGGAAGCTCCACACCGTAGACGTGCTTGCCGGCGAGAAGGATGTCGCCACCCTCCTCTTCACCAGTGACCAGGTAGACCTTGGCCTCCAGTGCGCAGAAGCGCAGCTTTTCCTCCATGACCGCCGTGATTCGCTCATCGAGCTCATCGTCGGTGGTCTGCCATTCGAACGGGTTGTAGGTCTCGTCCTCGAAGGCGTTGAGCTCCACACGAAAGCGATCCAGGCGAAAGACTCGCAGCTGGACGCTTTCGCGCAGGTAGCGCTCAGTGAGGCTGTAGCCCATGCGCGCAAGCATCGCCCCCGTAGACACGACGTCCTCTTCCAAGGCCGTCATGAAGCGGTGGAATGCGACCTTATGCGTAGGGCCGCCGTATACCTCCGCGGCGGTACCTTCAATGCTGCGAGCCGACTCGCTCAGGGACGTTGATCGCTCATGTACATAGCGACCTGGATCTCGAGACAGCGTGAGCTCCTCGTCCTGGTCAGCGTTTTCCTTAAGCTCGTTCCAGATCGCCGGAAGGATCTCCGGTACCAGGCGCGGGCCAAGCTTTTCGATATCGAGCGTACCAGTGAAGCTTGCGCCGTCGCCCTGGCAATAGCCGAGGGAGAAGCGCACGTCGTCGGACGGGTAGCCAAGCTTTTCGAGCTGGCGGGCCATCATGGTGGTAAGCGCGGTGGTGATAGACATTTCTGGATCTCCGGTGAGCACGGAATCCAGCCCCGACGGGGATGGACCCCGCGCGGGTTAAGGGTTGGCCTATCAGAACGAAAGGCCGGTGCTGAAGAGCTCAGCTGCTGCATCACGAGGGCGCACCATGGCGCCATCGAGAATCCACTGTGGGCTGCCTGAGGGGCACTCCGCAGTAGACTCAAGGCAAGCCCCGCCGCATGGGCGGGGACTCGCTTGAGTGATCGCTTCAGAGAAGCAGATCGAGAACGACAATCACCAGATTGATGATCTCGGCCATGGTGCACCTCCTGGTTGGGAGGGACCCTGCCCCCATCGGGAGCAGAAGTCCCGTGGGGAAAGGCCTTGCGGCCCGCTGATACGTCTATCGGTGAAAGCTCAGCCTCCCGGAAGAGAGGCTGGCCAGGGTTACGCTCAAGCCTTGCGAGCTTGCGCCTTTACCGCGTTGATCGCGCCCCGCAAAGGTGCGAAGTAGATCGCCGGCGCCTGCTTGGCAGCGCTGACGAACTCAGCAGCGAAGGTTTTGAAGAAACGCACCAGGTGATGTCGGAACATGGTCGGCTCCTCGCCAGTACATGTCCTGAGCATACGCCCGGGCTGGTGCCATCACAACGGCTTTGTGCCACTGTTTTGGTGGCAGTTTTGCAGCTGTCGCCACTGCAAAGTGACACCGGTTATAGCCCCGCGTAACGGAGCGAAGTAGATCCGCGGTGCCTCGCGGGCCGCCGTGATGAACTCCGCTACCGCTCTTCTTACCTTCGAGCCTTCAGTGATCATCTTTGATCTCCTTGAATGCCTTCCAGGACGTAAAGCCCAGGTAGGACAGGAACAGCAAAGCATCGACCACCAGGATGGTGTGCTCGAGGAAGAACAGCACCGTGAGCGTGAACTCAGCGACGTTGTACTCCCGCAGCTTGTGCACCAGGTATCCCAGCAGCACCGCCGGCATGGCGACGATGAGGAAGATGCCGGTACCGACCAGGCTATGGCCGGCGAAGTGCATCAATGGGTGGTACCAGGGAACGCGGACAGCAGGGTCTTTCTTGCTATGGTCTCCCATAACAGGCCTCCATCGAAAATGCAGAGACCCCTGCCCCACGGGGACAGAGATCCCCGCGGTGGGTTGAAGTGCTGAAGGAAGATGCTCAGCTACATCGTCTTCACCGATCGCATGATCGAGTGAAAGATTCTTACAGCGCGGCCTGGCTTCAGGCCGCTGCTACGAACATCTCAGCCGCCAACTGGTCGAGCAGGTTGCCCTGGTGCTCGATCCAGTTGAGCAGCGCCTCCGCGAGAACCGGAGAGAACCCCTGGGGTTTGGCACCACTCACCAACTCGATGACGAGGGCAGAGGGGAGAATGTCCAAAGCGTAGGGGCCAAACTCAATGCGCATGGGCGAGACCTCACACGGTACGCCCTCAAGCTCGTCGAGCTGGTCTTCCAGGACTTCCATGACTTGCGCCATCGCTCCCCTCGACATCTGCAATCGCATGCTTTGAGGCTGTTCAATGCTGGAAGCGAAGCGAAGCAACTCCTCCAGCATCTCTGACGGCTCCGGAATACCGGCCGCAGCATTCGACACGAAGTGCCAGCAGTGCACGAATGCACCGCGCTCGCTACGCGACACAACGGTTCTGTCGTCGAACTCGATGTCGTCGTCCGGCATTGCCTGCGCAGCGCTCACGAACGCGCTTTCCTCAGGCGTCATACCGAAAGCGTTGATGCAGTCACCGAAGGTCAGCCCTCGTTCGATGGCAGCCTGCAGCAGCTGTTTGGCGTCGAGCGCACGCAGCGACTGCACGAGCTTCAGGGCATCCGCTTCGGCACAGGGACGTACCGCGTTTTTGTGATTCATGGTCTAGCTCCTTGGTAGAGCCAGGCCGTGTCCCTACCGGGACTAGGCCCGGCTGGGTGGGGTTATGAGTAGATGATGCGTTCGATGGACACGAGCGGTATCAGGGTCTGCTTGAGCAGCTCCATTGGGGTGTCGACGATCAGCACGTGATCGCCAAGGGCCTCAGGGAACAGACACAGCAACGTGCGCCCATCCGTGAGGCGGGCGCGAAAGCTCGTGTGGACATCCACCTCTCCTTCGGCAAAGTTGATTCTGGCCCAGGGATACACCTGGCAGAGCCGTTCACGCTCAACGTCGGAAAACGTCGAGACGAAGCCTGAGTAGAGATAGTTCGCAAGGTGGGGAGCGGTGACTTCCATGGTCTCTCCGGTAGAGGGCGAGACCAGTCCCTGCGGGAGAGCTCCCGCCAGGGTTTATCGATGTGCTGATAGAGGATCAGCTGCCTTTCGACGCGGCCACCATTGGCCACGCTGAAACCGCTTTGCAAAGGCCTGCTTTGCGAAACGGTTTCCGATCCGCCGATCCAGAGCCACAAGGGCCCTAGATCGACATCGGCGTTCCCAGCAAGAGGAACGGGTGCAGCGGCGCAGGCAAGCCTGGACCGCCGCCGATGTAGAAGGAAAGCTCTATTTCTCTGCCTGGTTCGCCTTCCGGATCAGATCGTCCGTAGTGCTCGACAGCAGTCTCCACAAAGCCACGGCGGGCGCCCAGTAGCCGTACATGGTCTCTCTTGCGCCGCGCTTGAAGCCACGAATGAACTCACTCATAGCTGTTTCCTCTGGTGATGTCCTATTAAAGGGCTGCCAAGCAACCCATCAACCGATCTTAGTCTAGGTTCTTGCACGCTTTGATAGTGGATTTTATCACCCACCACAGAAAAAACGCACAGTCACCATAGAGAACCGCTTTTTCGAGCACTGTAAGGATAGGGACGAGCGGTCTTCCGTATTCCAATGTGCCGACCTGGTGGGTAAACCAAGCGAGCAGCAGAGCGGCCGAAGCCAGGATTAGAAAGAACAACACCCCTACGAGCACGTGAGCGACGAATGCGCCCAATAGACCTATTTTTTTCAACATTGTTATCTCCGGTTATGACGGGATAACAACGCCCTGACAGGGTTGTTAAACCCCGTCGGTTTAGTAAGTGCTGGTGGTACCAGCTTTTCAAAACAGACCACCATGGGTCTGCCTGAAACCGCTTGAGCAAGCTGCTCTTGCCGAAGCGGTCTCTGCCCCCCTCAGCCAGGCTGAAGGGGGGCGAGATCGTCATGCCGCGAGTCGATAGGTGCCAGGCGCGACGCGCTCGAAATAGCGCTCGTCCTGGACGACCTGCCGAATCTTGGCCTCCCAATGGTTGTTCGCCCGGGTAGCCGCGTAGGCCTCGAGTTGCGTGTTGATCTCCTTGAGGTGCAGCGTCTTGCCGCCCTGCAGCAACCGACGCACCGCGGCGCGCCAGGTGATGCCCTGCATGGCCTGAGCGCGCTGCTGGACCTTGGCCAGGAAGTGCAGTGAACCGCGCTCCTTGCGAAAGACCAGCAGCTTCTCGTGCGCGATGCGTACGACGTTGCCGCCATAGGTTCGCCGGTCCGAGACGCAGTTGTGCTGCGCCTTGATCAGCTCGTCGATCAGCTTGCCGGGCGCGACCCGCTCCACCAGCGAAGAGAGATTGAAGTACTCCCCCTGCCGGCGCAGGTTGCCCATCAAGATGCCGTAGGTACCGCCGCGCTCCATGGCGTCGTGGATGTTCATCAAGGCCAGCTCCAGCGCCTCAACAAACTCCCCCATCGCCATGCGGCTCATGTCCCACCGATTGGGTTCACCCCAGACGTTCCCGCTGTACTGGATCATGTCCAGGTACGCCGGGTGCCAGAAGCACGAATGTGCCTCCTCGCCCAGGAACGTCTGCAGATCATCCAGCAGCAGGTTGAAGCCCTGGTGCAGGTCGGTACCTTTGAAACGCAGCCCCATCTCCTGAGCCACCTCGACCGAGGTGCCCCCGCCAATGCTGGGATCGAACGCCAGGCCGTCCTTGCGCCGGTGGTAGGTCGCAAAGAAGCCCTGGATGACGTGGCCACTGCAATTGCCGCGGTAGCGGCTATTGCCCCAGGGTCCACGGTCCGGGAAAGAAAGGATCGAGTTCGGAAATTTCATGATGTGCTCCAGTTGAAGGAGGCACACCCCCTATCGGGGGTAATGCCCCGATAGGGTTGAGTTGTAGATCAGTTGCTAGCCGCTACATGCGCAAGCGCCTGTAACTGCCGCTTTATATCGCTAGGACCGCAAACAGCCCTGGCCACGAAAAACTCCTGGCGCTCGAGCATCACACAGCTCTGCGGATCCGACTCGGCGTCCCAATTGTCGTCGCCGACCTTCAGGTGATAGAGGTTCACCCGTCCGTCACTGTAGAGCAGCAGGTCACCGCTATCTGTCTGATGCACCAACACATTTACCTGGTCCTCGTCGCCTTCCAAGGTGACCGTGAGAGACCACGGCTGCTGTGTATCAACGCCACCCTTCAGGATAAAGGGATCCAAGCTGTGCGCCTCAGGAATGCGTTGAAGGCCGTCGACGATGCCGATATCGAACCGCTGCGCCGCCAACGCTCCCATGCCGTCCGTTAGGAACCGCCTGGCGGCATCTTGCATGTCGTAACCGACAGCTTGATCAACCAGTTTGAAACCGCGGGAAACGAGCGAACACGTGTAGGTGAGTTTCATGACTATCTCCGGTAGTAGGAGGTGGTCATGTCCCGAGGGGGACATGACCACCCAGGGGGTTAGGAAACGGAGACGCTGCGACGGGCAACCGCCGAAGCATCGAAGCAGAGGTCGTCGACGGCCTGAGTCGTGAGGCTCCAGGCCGAAACGAGGCACCGAGGCTTGCCGAACTGGTCGCGCGCTGCGGTGCGCCACAGCGGCAAGGCCATCACGTACCGGCTGCCATCGAAGAAACCGATGATGGCGCCGGCCGCCGTTGCCCGCGGCGCAATGTGGCGAAATAGCCGCTTGCCGAAGGGAGACACGACAAAGCGACTCGCCGCGTCGACCGTGCTCAGACCAGCTACCTGGGCGGTCACCCGGTAATCAGCCATTTCAAACGTGCAGTGGTAGAGGTTCATGCCGATCGCTCCAGAGTGAAGCGAGGCTATGACCCTGCAGGGCCAGTAGCCCCGCAGGTGGGTGAGGTGCTGACCAGGTCAGCTAAGGAATCTGCCACCGCACATGCGGGGACAGAAAAGATCGCTTTCGCAAGCCGGGCTTGGGAAAGCCATCTCGAACGGATCAGGAAGGGTGCTGGGCTGCCAGCTCAGGCGTCGAGGCGCGCTCCGACTATAGCGAAGCGGCTCGGCAGACGCCAGCAGAGCCCCCTCTGGCCGCCGGAGCGACCAGAGGGGGAACGTCTACGCGGCTGCGTAGCGATTGGGGCTGAAGACCCGGGCGCGCCCGCGCTCGTAGTACACCAGCAGGTCCTCAAAGCCATCACCGCGCTCTCGGACCAGGGTGAAGCGCGACCGCTTCCCGGGGATGACCTCGCGGTGAAGCTCCAGAACCGCACCGTCCGAAAGCTCCCAGAGCAGGATCTTCATCGTATCGGTGGTGACGCTCGCGCGTCGGCCGATCTGGCGTGGTCCCAACAGCCTCGCGGCTTGAAGAATGATGGTCATGCATGCACCTCGAAAGAGGCGGGCACGCACGCCCCTAGCGGGCATGAATGCCCGCTAGGGTTGAAGCTCAGGTCACGCCGGTGAGGACGCGCTGAGTTAGCCGATCACGCTCATCACGCGATCGGGGTATTGGGTGTAGCTGCAGCCGGCGCTACGCATGAGAGGCAAGGCCTCCTGCACGCGCATAGGCGCGCCAGACCTAGCGCGTTGCCAGATGCATCAGGTCGTCGACGCTGCCTATCTGTTCCAGCTCAGGCGTGACGTCTTTGACGTAGATGCGGTTGTGCCCGGTGGCCATCACAAGCGTGCCCAGCTCGCCAGGGCCATACAGGCTCAGATGCTCGAGGTTGACCTCGTTAAAAACCTGCACGCGCGCGCCGGCCGGCAGGCCGGTGGCTTGGATAAGGGTCGGCTTGCCATCGTCCAGGAGGACAGCGACACCAAATCCCTCCCTTTTAACGCTCAACCAGGATTCCTGGCCGGCGCCGCCTGCGTTCAGGTGGTTCTCGATGAGGTCGTCGATCTCCCTGGAGGAAAGCGGGTCGACCTCACCGTCGTTGCTGGCCACATCCACCAAAGGCGATGGATGCTGACCCTCATGCAGCTGCCAGAAACGCAGAGCGGCGATGAGGGTGTGAAGGGTACGATCGTTCATGGTCTGCTCCTTGAAGCGAGGCCATGATCCCCACGCGGGATCATGCAGCCCCGCGCTGGGTTGGTGGTGTGCTGACTAGGCGTCAGCTGGCTTTCCCGGCATCGACATCGATGACGGAGAAGTCTGCTCAGCAAGCCATCTCTTGCTCAAAAGACTCGGTAGAAGGCCCGCCCCCGGGTGGGGGCAGGTGTGTCACGCAACAGTCAGCAGGGCGGAACGCGTCCGCCACAGCGTCTCTCGGGATAGCAGCATCCCGCGATCAGTCCCGGTGCCAAAGCACAGGTCCAAACCAAACTCAGCGATCAGCTGTGAGGCGTTCCCAGGCGCTGCAACCGCGGCGCCGGCGAGGCAGCTGCTCAGCAGCTGAGCGACGTCCTCCCCGGGCAGCGTGCTGGTGACCACGTCGTCACCGGTGTTGCGGTCCCGCACGATCAGCTGATCGGCTGCGGGCGCCGTTGTCAGGAGCTTGCGCAGCGTCGGCGACAGCCGTGGGATCACCTCGGGCGAGCCCAGATGATACTCCTTGAGCAGCGTAGGCTGTCCGAAACGGACGACCACCTGGCCGATGTCACCGTAGTGCGCCAGCTGGCGGCATCCGGTGAGCGCCTGGCCAAGACCGCTCCAACGAGCGTTGCGGCCCGTCTGATCGAGGATTCCCAGGATCCGATAGCCTTGGAAGCTATGGACGAACGGGACCACGATGCGGTTGCCGAGGCGACCACGGCCGACGACGGTGAAGGACCAGAAATCGGTCCCGCAATGCGAGGGCTGCCGTAGACGCACGCGAGAACCTGCACGCTTGAGTAGCAGCTGACAGACCAGCAGGGCTTGATGGGTATTCATGGTTTTGCTCCTGGGTGGGAGCGGGACCATCCCAGTGCGGGGTGATCCCGCAGTGGGTTATGGGTGTTGCGTACCGTCTACCGCTTCACTAGGCGGGATACCGCTGAGCGCTAGCACCTCATCGAACGTGTGGAGGCGAGACCAGCCGGCCTCCTTACTCCACACCCCGCCGAGGTAAATCCGAAAAGGCTCCGGCGTGTAGTCGCCATACTTCTCCGGCTGGGCCAGGATCAGATCGATCTGCGCCTTGTATTCGTCGTAGCGTGACCGGTTGAGCCCGGCAACGGCTTCGAGCGACAGCGGCAAGCCGCAATGCACCAGGCCGACTGACCCGTTGACGTCCCGCTCGAACTCCTCTGGCGAGAGGTTCGAGTAGGTATCGCGGATCCTGCGCTCGGTCTGAACCTCAAACCGGCACGATGCGCCGTCCAAAACACAGTCGAACGAATGGCGGCCTTGGTAGCTCGAGCGCCACCGCACCCGAAGGTTGAGCATGGTTCGCTTGAGCTCAGCAGAAGGCACGGTTTGGGTAGTCGTCATGGGGAAGCTCCTATGAAGAGAGCGGCCCCTCCCCCCGCGGGAGAAAGGCCGCAGAGGGTTGAAGGTCTATCGAGGATTGATCAGGTACGCACCCAACCGACCCCTGGTTCGTATCGGGCCGCATGCACTATGGGATAGGGCTTGCGAACCGGATCGTCTTGCTCGATCACACCATAGCGCTCGGGCTGACTGCATAGCCGGTTGAGGCGCTCGGTATGCAGATCCTGTCGCCAGGCGTTGAAGGCATCCACCAGCGCCGCGCTAGGCGCAGACTGGTTGACGCAGCTGATGAGGTTCTCGCGACCAACCACATCGCGCAGGTACTCCTCATCGGTGAGGCCGCTCATCAAGTCCCGCAGGTGCCGGTGGGAGCTGTCCCCCACAATCACCAGGTAGTGCCGGCCGTTTTCCCACACATCGTGTTCCCACTGGCCAGCGAAGCTTAGGCGCTGCTTGAAGCGAAAAGTGGGTACCGAATCGGCTTGTGTCATGGTCGTCTCTCCAGTTGAAGAGCGGGCCACCCCCTACGCGGGAGTGGCCCGCTCAGGGTAGGTTGATGCCGGAAATGCCGGCGGCGATCAGGCGCGCTTCTGCAGGATGCGGCCACGCCAGATGGTGCGCGTGACGCGCTTTTTGCGTGTGCCGGTCGGGTTGCCATCGGGGTCGAGGATTTTCTCGTCGACTTCGACAGTTTCCTTTCCCATGCGCTTGAGCTGCACCCGATCACCAACCTCGATGTTCAGCTCATTGACGACCTGCTGCAGCTCGATTCCCCACACGTCCCCACCAGTGTCCAAGCGAACCAGGTAGGAGAATGAGGAATTCCTTTCGAAGCGATAGCGATAGCGGCCATGTTGCTTGACTACCCCTTCCTTTGCGTCGGACCAGTCGATGACGTCCGAGGACGCCGCCGATGCGGGCGCCCGCCGCTCCGCCTTGGACGGGACAGCAGGTGTCTCATTGGGTACCGGCAGATCCTCGCCGACGTCGAAGCCCTCGTAGTCAGCAAGGCTCGCCGGCGGCGTCGTGAAATAGTCCTGCCCGGCAGCCGGGGTCGACCTTTCAAACGGGATGAACTGCGCAGCGTGATGGAACCGCGGCAAGTCCTGCCAGGCGGTGTCTACTGCATGCGAAGGGAAACTTCGCAGCGAGCAGGGACCGTCTTGCATGGCCTCGTGTAGCCGCTGCGCGAATTCGCGCTGCCGGTCCTGCCGTGCTTCACGCTGAAGCCGATCAAGCTGCTCGTAATCCGCCCGGGTGCGATAAGCCGCCGGAGCTTGATAGGGAAAGAGCAGGGCATCGACCACAGGTGACTGGGTGAGTTGATAACGCATGGTGAGCTCCTCGTAGAGAGGAGACACGTCACCCCGAGGGGGAACGTGCCCCCAAGGGTGTGATGCTCCGGACGGACCGGAACGATAGGTGCTGGAAACCTCCAGCTGGGTATCTCTCGACCAACAGAGGTCGAGGAGAATCTGATCGGCGCAGCCTGGCGCTCTGCCCATGAGACTCGAGAAAAAGCCTCCCCCGGTGAGGGGGGAGGTGTCAAGCAATCACACCGTCAGTTGCTCGAGGACCTGGTGCTTGGTGAGGGTTCGAACCAACCCCTCGCGCAGCAACTCACTGTCGACGCCGGCGAAGTAGGCCAAGGTCTTGAACGAGAAGGGACCGAAGTCCTCCTCGTCCATTACCCAGGCCCAATGCTCCTGGCGAGACGCCAGCGAATTGCGCCGGTCCAGCAGAACGCCCAGCGCGTGATGCAGCATGTATTCGCGAACGCGATCGATGTCTGCGTCAGTCCAGACGTAGGTGTCGACCTCGCTGTCCGGAATGGCCAGCAGGTCGAAATACAGCTGCTCGATATCAACCACGGTGTTCGTCTTGCGAGGCGCCCGTTTGACCCGCGGCCTGGGCAAGCGCTGCGGTAAGGGAAATTCGCAAAACGAGCTTTCGGTGAAAGAAAGCGCAAGTTGCATGGTATGCCTCCGGTAAGGAGGAGACACCCCCCCCACCAGGGAGGTATGTCCCCTGGTGGGTTGTCCGCCGTGAGGCGGTTGGTAGATCTGCGGCCGCGGTTAGGCGGCCTGGGTCAACACACGCTGCACGAGCGCCTGGAGGGCGCTGCGCAACTGCCCGAGGTCATCCAGCAGCTGCCAGTGACCGGTGCCAAACATCAGCTGCAGGTTCGTGGCCTTCGCCTCGCCATAGGCGATCGCGAACACCTCGATCCCTGAAGCGCGACACCGGGCGACCATATCGATCACGTCGGTCACGTTCCGCGGGTCGCCGTCGGTGCTGATGATCAGCACCTTCCGCTGTCCCTTGGCGCGCAGCAGGTCGCCGGCGGCCGGCCATATGGCGCTGGCCAACGGTGTTCCGCCGGAAGCGGTCAGGCCGAAGCGCTGTTCTGCTACGGCGCTGGCCAGGTTCTGGCCGTGCCGTTTCAAAACACCGACCTGCTCCCGATCCCCCCGAGGGAAGACCATCGCACCACTGGTAACGCCGGCAATGCCTTCCAATGCCGTAAGCATCGCAAAGCACGCCTCCTCCGCAACCTGGATAGGCTTGCGCCCGCCGGTCTTCACACCCATAGAGCCGGAGCCATCGAGCAACAGCTGGATAGCAGCATTGGTGCGCTGCACGGGTTCCTGTTTCCGGAAGATCCGGTTTTCCCCAACCCTTACCCGTGCAAGGCTCGCTGTATCCAGGCGACTACCCGTTTTGCGCACGGTGACCCGTGCGTTCTGGCTGCCCTGAATGAGGCCGTTGAGCACCTGCCGCAGACCCATGGAGGCGGCGCGTCCGTTGGTGACAACGTCCTGCTGCAGAGCCTGTGAACCGACAGCGTGCGCCAGCACCGAACTCGGCGTGGAGCTTGTGCCGCCGGCGTTGGCGCTGATCAGGGTAGCGGCTTGGGATGAGACATCCCCAAGCGCGTCCTGCATGGCCTGTGAGTCAGCGTTTACCACCCGCTGCTTCAGGCTTGGCTGAGCGCCCTGCTGATCGGCGCCAGGCTGGCCGGACGCCGCTTGCGCGTCGCCTTGACCTGCTTGATCGCCCTTTTTGGAGTTGCCCTGTTCACCCTGACCAGGTTGATCCTGGCCTTGCTGAGCGCCTTGATCCTGGCCCTGTTGCGGGCCCTGGTCCTGACCTTGCGGCGCAGGATCTGGATCCGCGCCAGCGTCGGGCTGCTGAGGCTCCTCTTCATCCAAGACATCGAGTATCCGATGCGCCAGCTGGTACACCCCCGCGGTATCCGGCAAGCCGGTGACCGTGGACAGTAGACCAAGGATTTTCGCGCGTCGGCCGGCACCAAAGGTGTTGGCCAACGCCGCGTCCAGGACAACGGCGACCTCTTCGATCGGCTGATTGAGCAAGCGCGCCCGGCCGATGATCAGGCAGGCGTCGTGCAAAACCACCGCTTCGGATTTGCCGTCGGCGCTCCAAGGCTTCTGGAACACCTCCTGGGCAGTCACCCGCAGTGGCTCGATGGCGCAGTAATGGTCTTCCATCATGCGCTTCTCGATCCGCAGGTCTTCGAGCAGGTTCAGAAAGCGACCCATGAAGGGGCTTACTGCATAGGCCAGCTCATAGGGCTCATCGTCCGTGTACTTGATGTGCGCCGACTCATGGGCCGTCCACCCGAGGGAGACGTTGACCATGCGTGGCGACTCATCTTTGAGCACCGGCTGGTAGATCACCTTGTCCTTTGTCGCCGGCTGGTTTCCACCAAACTCGATGCGCACCCCCAGGTCGTCGCAGAAGTAGCGCGCGATGATCGGGAAGGCGTTGCTCAGAGAACGTTGCATAGCTGTCACTCCAGTAGTGGAGGACACACCACCCCCAAAGGGGGCAGGTGCCCCCGGGGGGTTGGTTTACATGCAGAAGTCCAAGGCGTCCTGGGTAGTCGGCATTGGGATGTAGGCAATAGACGCAGCAACGCCCAACGCCGACATCTGGGTATCGATCACCTGCCCGTCAATAGCCCGGGCCTGCAGCTCTGCAGCTACCGAGCTCAGATCCTGAAGACCAGGTGCTGCCTGCTGACCGGCGATCTCATCGAGCAGCTCGCCAACGGACATGCCGCCGTCGTCCGCAGGGGACGGCGACTGCTCGATCACGGCAGCAGAAGCTACAACGGCACCAGCAGCTGCCGGGGCCTGTTCGATCACGACACTCGCCGCCGGCACGCCACCGGTGGCGGCAGTCTGCGCAGCAGATGCCGCGAAGGACGTGGCCAGCTTCGAGATGTTGCGCTCGTCACTCAAGGACAGCATGAGCGTCTGCAGCGTTTGGAAATGCCCACCCTCGTACGGCCCCCTTTTGGGGAGCTGCTCGATGACGGACATCATGTGCTCGGCGACCAGATGAATCCCAGGATTCAAGAACGCAAGCGAGGTGAGCTTGCGGTGAATCTTCAGGATTGCGCTGACCGCCTTGCGGCTGACAGAGGACTTGTTGGCGAAACTGCCATCCACCAGGTCCTCGGCCGCGTCCGCGATCTCCCGGAACAGCTGTCCGGAAAGACCCTCCACTTCCTGCTCCAGCCCCTTGCTCAGGGCCGGATCGGACTTGTCGGGCACCACGCGCACCAGGGTGTAGCGGAAGCCCAAACGTTGGGCCACGACCTCTTTCGGGGTCTTGGCCTTCTCGATCGCAGCTTGCCACTTCGGATCCTGATCCCACTTCTGCGCCCACGCGTCGAAGTTCGAGTCGTAGTTGTCGAGGAAGGATTTGATCTCAAGGCCGAACTCGCGCTGGATGTCGTCGAGCTCCTTCGCGATGGCCGGAGCCGCGTCGTTCGGGATGCCGTAGCCGCCCAGGAAGCGCACGCCTTCGCTCTCGAGGAGGCGATGGGCGCGGCGCTTGAGGTTGTCGAACCGCTTGATCTGCTCGGGATCCATGATCCGCTTGCTTCCCAGCGATGCGAGCTCCGCCGGCGGCAGATCCACACCAGGACCGAGGTCCTCGATACGGAGCTTTTTGCGGCCGGACCAGATGTTGACGTCGAGACCTACCAGCAAGAGCTTGCTGAGGGTTTCGATTTCCTTGATGGGTTGAGCAGTTTGCATGGTGAAGACTCCGGTTTGGGCGGGAGTCTTCCCCGATGGGGAGAGACCCCCATTGGGTTTGAGATGAGCTGCTGGTGTTTTGAGTGCCCAGCTGGCACTTCGCAGCTGCCTCCACATGGAGGCGGCCGAGAACCGGATTTGCTATAGCCGACTATAGCAAATCGGGCTCAGAGAACGGGGGCCCGAAGGCCCCTATTCACCAGTCAAACGTGGGCAGATCGTCCTCGACTTCAGCGTCGCGGTCGAACGCCAGGTACATGATCGCGCCGTCATGAGCATTCTGGCAGTAGTCCAGGATGTCCTTGAAGGCTTTCGATGCGCCGGCCTCGATGAGGCCTGCGATCGTCCTGCTGCCGATACAGATGACATAGCCATGGCGAGTTTCAAGCACCGCTGGCACGAACGTGTCGTCGGTCTTGAGAACGTCGCGATAGTCGGCGGCCATCCGGTCCAGCAGCAGGAAGTCTTCCTGCGTGACGTGGGCATTGGACAGCTCGATCGACTTGGTGAGGTTCAGTTGCATTGCATCGCTCCATCGTAAGGGACGGAGGCCACCCCAGCGGGATGGCCCCGCCAGGGTGGTTTAAAAGCAGAAGGACGTCTCGCCTGAAGCAGCCGTATCCGCGACCACAAGGCTCGAAAGATCCATCGGCCGCGGCATAACGCCCAGGGTAACCAGGGCATCACGCCATTTCGGCATCGACGCATCGGTGAGGTTGCAGACGCGCTGCAGCACCAGGTCCCAGCCATCCGGCCGAGCGGGCTCCAATGTGGCGCCGGTATCGTCTGACAGGGTCAGATTCGACGGCTCCTCCAGAGCTACCTTGAGTGCAATGAGCATCACAACCTTTTCGACCTCGTACTCCGGATCCACCGAGCCCGCGGCAAGCTTCCCGAAGGAAGCCTGCAAAGCCTCGAAGGCGCCGGAGATTCCGAGAGATGCCGCAGCAGCGCTCAAGCCAGACAATGCCTGGCCAGCCCACCACTGCGTATTCGCCTGCTCGAACTCGTTCTGGTCCGCGGGGGCCAGCGCAAAGTAGAGCGTCACGGTTTAACTACCGATGGAACGACAGGATCATTTGCCCAGGCCGCGCCGAACTTGTCCTTCGCGATGGTATGGATCACCAGTCGCATGGGCTTGTCCGTCCGGTTGGTCAGTGCCTCGCGCAGCGCCTGCGCCAGAGGGCAGGCGAACGGGAAGTTCGCTTGCTTGCTGGCAGCGGTGCTGTAGGTCGTCGCGATACGGGCCCAGCGCAGCAGGGTCCGCGTCGAGAAGGTGACCGTCAGCCCCGATTGGCCAGCCTTAAGCGCCTGGTCGGGATTGCCGATGAACTGCTGACGCACTCCATTGGCAACATCGATCATGGTGCTCAGGATCGTCGCATCGACCTGGGGCAGCGTCGCCTGCAGAACCGCGAGCTCCTCCTCCTTGGTCAGGTAGGAGACTTCCAGCATGCGGTACCGATCCCAGGACGCAAGGTTCTGGGACAAGGTACCCGTGTAGAGGCCCGTCTCATCACCTTGACCCCGCGTGTTGCAGGTGATGATGAAGCGGAAGTTGGGATGCGGCACGATGACCTCACCACGGTTTTCGGCCAGCACCAGGGCGCCGCCTTCCAATACCGCGTTGAGGCCGGCCATGACAGCCGGATCCAGGAAGTCAGCTTCATCCAGGAGGAAGATGCTGCCCTCTTTCATCGCCAGCGCCAGCGGCCCGTGCGCGAACACGGTCTGCTGATCACCGGTGACAGGATCACACTGCAACGACATCTGACCAATGAGCTCAGGCATTTCCATGCGGGAGTGGGCATTGACCTTGCGCAGTGGGTACCGCATCCGCGCTGCGATCTGCTCGACGACGGACGTTTTGCCGGCGCCGGTAGGGCCTACGAGTGCCAGCGAGTCACCGCCCGACGCTGTCAGGAAGTTCATCACGGGCATACGCAGTTCAGTGCGGAACAGGAATTGCGCGTTGTGCTTGGGTACCAGGTCGAATAGCGGGTGATTCTCGGCGGCGAACGCAGGCGACATAGTGTCAGCGTTCGTACCAGTAACACCGTAGGCGGACATCGGGACGCAAGGGGTAAGGTTCATGGTGAGTCTCCAGTGAGTTGGAGGCGCACCACTCCCCTACGGGGCGTGGTGGCCCCTGTAGGGTTTCAATGATTGCTGTGAGTACGCACAGCTGCGTTATCGCTCTCGGGCCGCATAGCCAGAGAACAGATCCGGGAAAGCTCTGGTAAACCGGAGGTTTACCGCAACGTTCCAGGCAAGAGACAGGGGCGCTTTCGCGCCCCCTCATCCTCACAGGCAAAATGCCTGAGATTCCGTCTCCTGGTCAACCGATGGAAGCCTCATGGCCTCCAGCGCGGCAGTCGTGATTGGGTGATCCGAATCGAGGGTGATCCGGACCCGCTCAGAGGGTGCCTGCCGGAAGCGCTGACGCTCCTCCTCAGTCGCCTGCAGCTTTCGGCTCTCGAAGAGATCCTTCCACCGCATGTTGCCGGCCTGCTGGTAGCGGACGACGCGAACGCCCTCCGCTTCTGCCAGCATGTACCCGCCCATCTGCTCGACCAGATCCGCCTGCAGGGCTTCGCGTTGGCCCTTCAGGGCTTTCAGCTGTTCCTGCAGCGTGCTCGCCAAGGCATCGACGTCGCGTACCTGCTGCGCCGTCGCTGCCCAGCGCGCCAGGGCACCGTCGACCGGGGTGAAATAGTCGCGCTGAGGATCCTTCTCAGGTTCCTTCTCGCTGACCACCAACTCCCAGAACAACTGCGCCTGCTGCTTGATGAGCTCGATGGTGTCCGGATCGCGACGGATCTCGAACACCAGGGGCTGTCGGGTCGTGCTGTAAAACACGAGATAGCCCCTGGCCGAGCCAGCCACCGCAATCTGGTGCTGTACCTGCCACCAATAGAGCCGGTAGGGCTCGCTCTTCTCGCCCTGCTCCAGCACCAGGTCGAAGTTCTTGTCCGAGGGGACCTTCACCTCGACCGGGCAACCGTCGTCGTCGACGCCATCGAAGCTGGCGCGAAGAAGCGGAAACGTCGCGCACTCGCCGCATAGCGGCAGGAGCGTGGTCTGGTACCGCTCCTCGAACCAGGCGACCGCATACGGCTCATGCAAGATGCCCAGGCGGACCTGAGGAATCATGGACAGATCCAGCGGCGCGACACGGCCAGTGAGCTCCGCCCACAACCGCCAGCGCGTCTTTTCCACATGCTGGCCCAGGATGACCGCTGTCGCGGTCGCCGTGATGCCCTGCCGGCGCCAGGCGTGCCATTCCGGCGTGCGCTGGCGCAAGTCGACAATCTTCATCATCACCTCCAGGTTAGGAGGGACCCCAGCCCCAACGGGGATGAAGCCCCGTTAGGGTTGGGTTTGGGCTATGCCGCCTGTGCTTGCGCGGCCTGCCTCTGCTTGAAAAGACCCAGTGCATAGGTCAGAGCCTCACCCGTGAGGTTTTGCTCTGCCCAGGAACAGGCCCCTTCCCAGCTGCGGGTTCGTGCCGCGCGGTCGCAGACGCTATGGATTCGCTCGCGCGTCACCTCACGTCCTTGGCCAGAAGCAGCTTGGGCGGCCGGCTGCACTTGGGTGCGACCGGGCTGCTCACGTGGAACCTGCTCATTGACCGTCTCCTGCTGGCGACGATCATGCGGCTGGTCGCCGACGTGGTCATAGACGTTACCGCCCTGCGCCTGCGATACCGGCGCGGACGCCTGCACCATCGACGCGTTGGCCAAACCGTCCAGAGCGCTCAGCGGTGTGCCAGCGATCCCCTCCTCACCTTCGGTGTTGAGGTAATCGATGACCTGGTCGAGCACCGGGTTGGTCGTTGGCCAGTACTTCCGCGCTGACTTGATACCGGTCTTGATCGCCATCGCCTCGAAGTGCGTCTCCCAGGGACCGCGTTTACCAGGACCTTGAGAGGTCCAGGCCGCCGACATGTCCCGTGCTTTGAACACATCCGCCGCCCGCATCGCCTTCACCATGACCCGTCCTGTTGCCAGGTAGGCGGTGGTGTAGACGCCGCGAAACGTCCCGCGCTCGCTCACGTCGAGGAACGGGTCGAAGACATGCTCAGGCTCGGCAGTCGCACCTCGGTAGATGAAGCGATCGCCACTGTAGACGACCTCCGCCACCACCATATCGACAGCGCGGCTGTCGGTGGCCACCTTGATCAAACCGCGGAACGAAACGTCAGCGATCACCTTGCCCTGGCGGGGAACCAGAAAGGCCATCTTTTCGGTGGGGTTGAGCGTCAGCCCTGTCGCTGCGATCTGCTGCATCGCAAGCTTGAAGCTGAGCTTGTTGTTGATTGCGCACTTCATCAGCGTTTCGTTGGACAGCATGGCGTGGTAGGCAAACAGCGCCTCCTGCGCCCAGTTCACCCCGCTCTGCGAACGGGTGACGATCTGGATGCATTCCGCCTCGATATCGCTGAGCAGATCCTGCGCCTGTTGATCGCGCTGGGTTACCTGCTGAGTGTTCTGGGATTGGATAGAACGGGACATGAGAACCTCCGGATTGGATGCGGAGGCCCCCCGAGCGGGGGACGCCCGCAAGGGTTATTGGATTGAAGCGTTACAGCATGCAGAGATACGGCACTTTCGCGAACGGGATGTCGTCGTCAAACGAGTCGTAATCTCCTGGGGTGGGTTGCTGCTGAGGACGAGGCTGCTGTTGCGGCCGCGGTGCCTGCTGCGGCCGATCTTTCGCCGGCGCCGACGAAGCCGGTGCCTGCTGTGACCGCGGCGATCGTTGGGGCGCTGGTGCGCTCTGCTGATCGTCGTAGTCACCGCCCTGGGCAGCGCCATTGCCGCGGCCGCCGAGCAACTGCATATTGCCGTTGATGTCGACGACTACCTCGGTGGTATAGCGATCCTGGCCGTCCTGCCCTTGCCATTTGCGCGTGCGAAGCGTGCCTTCGACATAGACCTGGGAGCCTTTACGGATGTACTCGCCGGCGATCTCGGCCAAGCGGCCGAAGAACACGACGCGGTGCCATTCCGTTCGGTCTTGCTGCTGCCCGGTCTGCTTGTCCTTCCAGCTTTCGCTGGTGGCCAAGGTGACGTTGGTTACGGCATTGCCGTTGGGCATGTAACGGGTTTCGGGATCCGCACCGGCGTTGCCGACGAGGATGACTTTGTTGACGCCACGAGCCATGAGAAATCTCCGGTAACCGAGGCGCCTTGCCCCTATGGGGAAGAAGCCCCGCAGGGTGGAAGGGAGGTGCTGACGGAAACAGTTCAGCTGCTGCAATCAAGCGCCCTGCAGAGGGTGCTCGAAAGTCATGGTCTGGGCAGGAGAAGCTCCTTCCGGCTGGGCTCGATACAAGGCCAGGCGGGAAAAGCTTCCGAGGGGAGTGACTCCCCTCGGCTATTGCGGGATCAAGGACAAACCGCCACATGCGCGGTCGCGGCGATCAGTCCTATCGACTTGGCCCAGCGCGCTAGTCGGCGCAGGTCCAAGGCGTCCGGGTCTACAGTCTCGGCGATATGGTCAGGTACAGGTACCGACTTCTCGCCGAGGTGTAGCTCCCGACTATCCACTTCATAGATGGCTTGTACATTCAGTCGCATGGTGGAAATCCTCGTCGGGTGGTCCACCGAAACGCCCGTTCTACGGGGGCGCTTGGGTGGACCACCCGCAAGGGAGGTCCATGCAGCACTGCCCCCGGAGGGGCAGTCCACGGCTCAGAAACTGAGCGGCTTGCCGCTACGCTGCCAGGCCGGCGACTCGTATTCCGAGTAGTCGACTGCTGGCGGCAGAGAACTGACACGCGTAGCTCCGCGCAGCCGAGGCTGTTCAGAAACAGGCGGGTCAATCACAAGGGCAGGTGCTGCTTTTGCTGGAGCGGCCGAGAGCGGCGACTCAAGCTTGACGTCGATGTCTTCTCGCAAGGCGATCGTAGGCTCCTGACGTTCAGGTGCTTTCGAGCGATTTTTGAAAAGACGATACAGACCCCAGATGAAAGCCAGAACCAGAAGGTATGGAATCAGTTTCATTTGCCAGCCTCCTCGAGCGCTTGATGGTGCGCGCGGATCTGATTGGCAGCAGGGGACGACTGTATAGACGGGACTACAACGTATTGCACGAAGGCAAACGCGATAGCGATGCAAAGGATCAACTTTCTCATGAATGGAGGCCTCCAAGAAAAAAAGGGCCTCCATCCCAAAAGGGATAGAAACCCTTTTGGGATTAGTCACGACCGCGAATCGTGACCAGATAGTGCTAGTAGAGTGACCAGCTACACATAGACCCGCCTGATGGAATCAGGGGGTACGACACACAAGCGACATGCTTGGGCGAAGTAGACTCCAGAATATCGCTGTGCCACTACACCTGTAAACCCCTTAATCCGCTCCCTCCGCCGGGGTGAATTAGCCGTGGCCTGGGCGATAGCCACCTTATGGTGGAAGCTCCCCAACCCAAGGAGCCGACCATGGCCAACGGAAGCGATTTCAAACCCCAAGGAAGCTATTCCGCCCCGACGCTGCAGTCCCAATACGTACTCAAAACCGAACAAGCGCAGCAGGTCCATCGCCGCTGTTTCGAAGGGGCCGCGCGCGCGCTCTACACCGTAGACGTTATCGCCCGTGCCCTCGCACACCGGAACAACGCGTTCAGCCATGCCGACGTGATGAAGGCCGTGGAAAGCCTGATCCTCAAGCTCGAAAAAGAGATCAGTGACGAGCGCGATCGCTTCGTGGCCATCCTGAAGGCCGCTGGCCAAGAAGGGATGGTTGCTCGGTACGACAACGCGGCTACGTTCACCTTCACGATCTCGACCCCTCTCATCATGCGCCTGGCCCACATCATCCAGAGCTTCGATGAGATGCTGGTGCAGGCCCAGACGGCCTGGCTGCTCGGCGTCCTGCCCTCTGATCGCAACGACATGACGGGCAACGAGCGTAAGCGCCAGCTCATGCGCGTAGTGCGCAAGCTGCAGGCCATGGCGACCGACGCTCGAGCCAAAGCGCGGAAAAGTCCCGATGCCGCAGAGATCGCTCGCACCGTGGGCGAAGTCGGCGAAGAGAACGCCCTCGACCAGCAAACCGCAGCCGCTGTCAGCGAACTGGATGCCGCAGCGGCGTGATCTACCTCACCAAAAAAAGGCGCCTTAACGGCGCCTTTTTTATAGCTACTTGTCTGTGAACGTCCCTCTCAAACTATTTTCAGATGCGTTGCGCACATCCGGGAATGTTTCTTCCAAGTTATCTACGATCTCATTATTACGCTGAAGGGTGTTCTTCCTACCCATTCCGCCCATGTTCAATGCAGAGCCATTACCGGTGAGGTTATCGAGATTAATCTTGTCCGCAGTCGGATAGTTGTTCGTGATCTGCAGGATGTCGATCCACTCAGAAATATCTATCTTGCTCCAATCCAACTTAGACAGATCGTTTACAGATATCCCTTCGCAGGTTGGATTTTCCGCGTCACCCCAAGTGCGCCCCAGCTGGGGCCGTGCCTGCTCCTGAATGATGCGACCGAGCGGGGAGTTGAAGCAGCAGTAGGACTCTCGCTTCTCGATGCAGCCCATTGGGGACTTAGAGGCACAATAGCTTCCGATGAAATGGCATACCTTGGTCTCTTTCTTGGCCGCGAGAGCGAACTCAGCCTGCTCACACTCCCAAATGATCTGGACCATTATGTTTGCGATGGTGTAGATCGTGTACGCGATCATAATGACGGATAGAGCGGAGGCAACTCCAGCGGCAAACGTAGCATTCGGCGCGGTACTCACCGCGCCGGTAGCAGCGTTAGTTGATGCATATTGGCCCGTGCCTGCTGTTCCTGCGGTACCGCTAGCAAAGATAGTATTGGCCGCGGCCGTACCGAAGGTATTGGCTGTCCACTCCGCCGCGTAGTTCATCATTTTCTGCTTGATGAAATCGAGACCGATCATTTGGCTGATCGTTGTAGCGCCCGTCGTAGAACTCGAGGCGGTTTGCCACGCTGTCCCAAAGCCATTGCCACTGAGTAGCTCTTTGCCGAAGGTCCAAGCTGCAGAGGAGGCGGCCGAGGTATCGATGATGCCCATCTTCTCGGTGAGGCTGATGGTACTCATGGTCAGCGACACGTAATCCATGAGCGAGATGCCATCCGGCGCCTCACAGCAATCGACCCAACCGCCGACCGCCTTTTTGCACTCCATAGGCTCGCCCTTCCAGACCTTGCAGTTGTGGTCGGTGGAGGTGTCGGTCGGGTTCTCACCGCAGTCCAGGTCATGCTCCGCGAACTGGGCAATCTGCAGCGCCGCTGCGGCGTAACCGAAGTCGGTGGATTTTTCGTCCGTCGGGCTGAAGCATTCGGTGCCCAGGCAACGAACAGGTCCATCGCACTGATAGCTGGTGTTTAAGGTCGACGTCGGGACCTCAACTTCATGGCCACAGTCCCAGGTTTCCTCCGTGACGTAGCATTTGCCCGACTCGCCCTCGGCGCCGTCCACGCACTGGCGAGAGATAAAGCCGCACTGCTTGTCAGCCTCGAACTTGGTACAGGTGTCCAGGTTGAGACCGCCGGTCACGCACCCCTGCACCTTGACGTTCTGAAAGAGCTTATCGACGCCCTTGATCGGGGAAGGCTTCATGGCGTTGTACATGTCATCGCCCGGGCAAATCGTCACCCCCTTCAGGTTCAAGCACCCGCTGGCCACGCCCCGGGTAACTGTGACACTGCCGCCCTCTGAGCATTGGCCGTTCTGGATTTTGTTCGCCGAATCGATGCAGTACTGGGGACCGAATGACTCACCATCGATGCGCACGTTCTTCAGCTTGAGCTCATGAGCATAGAACGCGCCAGGCGTGCCTTTGCCGGTGTCTTTCACGTCGACGACCATCTTCAGGCCGTTGTCGCACGTCGGCATCTGAACGATATTCAGCGAGTCCTCGGTCAAGGTGTTGGGGGCAAACTTGTGCCCCGTCCAGATCGCGGTGCTCGAAACGGCGAAGCGTTGTGGAAGCCGCTTGCCGTCCGTGCCTTTCTTGCACATCACGTCCAGTGAGGCCTGGTCCACGTAGCCGTCGCTGCGTAGGTTGCTGGAGGTATTCCGGTAGGTACCGGCCAGGAAGTCGACCTCAACCCGATTGGTCTCACCGGCGCCCGGGGCATCCTCTACCGCAAACCGAGCTGACACGGGTACCTCAACCACGCGCATGTCGTGAGAGACGGCGCAGGTCTTATCGCTATTGGTGGGACACTGCTCGTTGCCCTGGGCGTCGGTGTAGCACTGCATGTCGCCCTTGTAGAAGTTGCACTGCGCGTCGACCGATACCTCTTGGCACAGCGGCGATATTCCGGATGCCGGGGCCTTGTTCTTGAAGCTGCTTTCACATACCCGCGTGCCGTTGATGACCGCGCAACCGTTCTCGTCCACGTCAGGCATTTTGTTGCAAACGAACTTGCCCTGGCATGCGCCGTCGTTCACCGCAGTCACGGCCTCGGCGGCCTCCGGCGGGTACCAGTTGTCGTTGCTGATGACCTCCTGCGGGTCATAGAGAATGCGCAGCTTGGCGTAGGCCTCACCGCGGCCGGTGACAGATGCGCGGATCTTGAAGGGGATGACACCTCCCTTTTTGACAATCGAGGTCATGTTGACGTCGGGGTTGGTCTCCCAAGACGTATTGAGCTCGCATGCCCCGGCGGTCTCCGGCGGGAAGTTCTCGTTCGGCCCGGACCACACCTTAGTGCCGCCGACCAGCACCTGCATGTAGTCGTCCCATTTCGCGTAGACGAGCTGAGCGCTCTGGATCGCTTCGGGCTTGATGACCTCGAACTTCATCTCGTTTTCGAAGATGGTGCAGCTGCCGCGCCAATAGTCGTTGCCGACTTGGCCCAGCCAGATATCGACGCAGCCCTCACCGCAAGACTGGACGTTCGCTGGACCGTCGTAGTATCGGACGACCCCTGCCAGGTACTCATGCTTGAGCGTGTAGCTGCCGGACTTATCGGTCACCCGTTCGCACTGCTTGAGCTCGCTCACATGCTTTGTGGTCGTGCCCTTGGTGTACTCCGTATTCTGCTTGCAGTCCGAGAACTCCTTGTTGAAGAGCGCCTGGTTGTCGATGATCTTGTCGGTGTTGTTCCACAACGGATCATTGGTCAGATCGGGGCGCGTCTGGGAGACGTTACCGCGCAGCAGGCGATAGGCCTCACCGCTAGAGGACTCCTCCGAGGTCAGCCGCAGGTTGGCATCGCTGCCAGCCGCCATCGTCGCCTTGTCATCGCCGTAGATGTTGCTGAGCGCGCTGGTGTTGGAAGAGTCGGTCACCCCGGGGAACAGCTCCGAGATACTGACCGACTGCTTCGCCGCGTCCGAGCCAAAGGTGATCTCCGTTGAGCTGGCGGACGGTGGCGACCAGGCGTTCAGCGCCTCCTTTGCCGTCGCAGTGCCGGTCGCGGCTGAGGCAGTCACGCTGTCGGCCCAGGCCATGACAGGGCACGCATAGGCGTAAAAGAACAGGGTGATAGCGGCGACCACCCGGGCAAAGATTGGATTGCGCATCGGGTGCCTCACAGGGTGTTACAGCAGTCGTTCCAACGGAACATCATGTAGAGCGCGTCTTCGCCGACCTGGGGAATGGCGCGCCCTTCGCCGCCTTGCCACGTCAGGGGGCTTGCGCCGATGTAGTGCCCCTTCTTGGTCTCTGCGCGCGGGAAGAACATCGACATCTTGTATTGCGACTTGGGAATGGTCGGGAAGATGGATCCCCGGCAAAGGGTGTCATCGCCCATCGTCAGGTGTGCCAGGCCGCGCCGGTGCTGGGTGGCCAGCGTCCGGGCAGCGAGTAGCGAAGTGGTCCGGCCGAAATCGTTCGGCAGCGTGGTGCCGGCCATGGGGTAGATCTCACCCCAGGTCCCGGCGCACCACCACAGGGAGGTCAGCGGCTCCTTACCGACCACACCCAGCGCGGCATCTGCCGTGCACGCCGCCTGGGCTATCGGGTTAGCGACAGCAGCGGCTTCGGGATTGACGAAGAAGGCCAACTCGTCGTTCGTCCAGGTGGGATCTATCTCGGAAAGCTGGATGATGTCGAAGTCCGCATAGCCATCCGGTGAGCAACGCTTGGGCATGTACATCTCGAGGATCGAGAGCAGCGGAAAAGCGTAGTAGTGGACGTTGTAGAACGACATCCGCTCGTGGCTCACCTGGTTGCCGGTCGTGGCGTCGGCGTGGGTTCCCCACAGTCGCTTATCGCCGATAGCGAGCGTCACGCCGCCAAGCGCAGGCAGGCAGCCCGGCTTGCGCACCACCTCGATCAAACGCGCCGGCTCCCACATGGAGTTCACGATTCCCGGCTTCCAGATCCCGAGGTTGTCCTCGCACATGCAGAGACTTTTCTTCGAGGCCCCCCGCGGCGCATCGCCTGGCGTGATGGAAATGCCGGCGATACGAATCGGGAAGAGGCACGCCCAGCAGATGTCGGTGAACAGCTTGCCGCTGAACAGCTCGGCGTTCGGGCAGGACGCTGTTGGCGTGGACGCTTCGGCTGCCCGCGCGCCGTTGGAGCCGAAAACGGCCAGTAACAGGATCAGAGCCGCTGCATAGCGAATCAACATGGGTTCAAAGGCCTTGAGTCAGGAGGCGGCGAGCGCAGCAGCAGGAAGGAGGAAGGGCATCGACAACCCGAAGCCCTGGCGGGCGGCGCCGGTGAGCGGTAGCAGCACCTCGCACAGGAGGTGCTCCTGCTCGACCTTCTCGAGGATCAAACCGGTACCGCAGCGGGTGCAGTGATCACGCGCATCAATGACCCAGTCCAGGTTGATACTGCGGGCCAGTGCCGGCAGATCGATCTTGCAGAAGTCCCAGGCGTGCCGTTTGAGACGGGCCGAATCCGCGCTGTCCTGGCCATAGTCGTCGATGGCCACGGCGATACCGTGCCGACGGATCATCACCAGCCGCTCCTCCAGGTCGACGCCCTGGAGGGGAGAAAGCTCGGGAATCTCGAAGCACACGGAAAGCGAAAGGCCGCTGACCAGCTGACAGAGCCGGTTCAGGTGCAGCAGGTTGAGCAGGGATGCCGGGCTCAGATTGATGAACAGGATGCCCCTGGCAGGTAACTCATGCGCCCGCGCTACGACCAGGCCGATCACATCCGCGTCCAGGCGTTCCCAGTCCTCATCGGTCGCGCCGGACATGAAGACGCCGGGCCCCAGGACGCCCTGGACGGTGGTCTTGCGGGCCAGGACCTCGTGCCCAAGAACCGCGCCGTTCTGATGATGGATTTTCTGCAAGGCAAGCTCGATCACGGCGCAAACTCCTCGATGTAGAAGCTATGGCGATCGGCCGTCACAACAGACGGCACGAAGTCGATGGCGAAGCGGCTGCGCACGTCATCGCGCAGGACATAGGCGGCGTGGTCGATCTCGTTCTGCAGGGCGGCGAAGCCATCCCAGCCTTGCTCCCGCGCCACGCGCGAAACGATCACCACGACGTTTTGCTTGGCGCCGTAATCCGCAACCTGCTTCTTGGCCAGGGCGACCTGCTGCGGGTCGAGCGGGTCGATGATCACCAGGCGTTGGGTGAAGGGACGCATGTCGAGCGGATTGATCCGATCGCCCGCCTTGTGGATCACAGTGCCATCTGCCGCGGTCATGTCCGCCGGCACCAGAACCGTGGGATCAAGGGCGCGCACTCGATGCCGGGTGGCGCGTGGCAGCTCGGCGAACGTCTGCTTGTCCCAGAAGGTGTTCAGGGCGCGCGCTTTCATCTTTTCCATGTCGACTTTGGCCAGCCGCTCTTTCATCACCTCGATGAGGTCACGTTCGGCGATCTCGACCAGAGGACCCAGCGACAGAACTGGCTCTTTGCGACGGGCAAAGGCCTCGTCCGCGCTCGCGGTGGAGGTGGTGCCCTTCGCCAGGTAAACCGACTTCTGATCAACCAACTTGCGAATCGCCGGCACCTGGTCGACGCCGGCCTCTTCGAACACCACCGGATTGATCAGCACCGATGTTTTGGTCTTGGTCTCGAGCGACAGGCGCTGCAGCTTGGCGAGCGCCAGGGCAAACGGCATGTCTTCGGGCACACCGCGGAATACGAGCTCTACCGACTCGTCACCGTCATAGTTCTGCAGCAGCTGCTTGATCTCTGCCTCGCCCAGGGACCACGACACCAGGATCTGGTAGACAACCTTCCGGGTGTCTACCGGCGGCTTGGGCGCTTCGAGAGGGCTTGCCAGCGGTTGGCTTTGCTTCAGGTAGCTGAAGTCTTCGTTACGCAGCGTGAAGTCGACCTGCTGCTTAGTGCTGACCTGCATCTCCTTGAGATCAGCGGCGAAATGCTCCAGCGCCGCCTGCTCTTGCTCAACGGCGCTGTCGGCGGCCGAGAGCGTGGCGAACAACAGCGCAACGACACCGATTACCGCGCGCAGGCTCACCATATCGGGTACGCCCGGCCGAGCACGTCGACCTTTCTGACGTAGCCCCAGTAGCGAGAGTCAAAGCTGTCCAGGGAGGTGCCCATGAACCAGAGCTGGTCCGCTGGCACAATCTCGTCACGACGGTAACGACTTGCAGGCTTTCCGAGCCGTTTGGCCAGTAGCACGCCTTGGCCCTGGGCCTCACCGTTGATGGTTACCCGCTCGGGGGTCACGATGACTCGGTCACCCGGCACGCCACGGACGTACTTGATGACCTTGGTGCCGTTGCGGAAGAACGGTTCCATCTGGGTCGAGCGAAACGCATAGATGGCATCACGCTCGACGGTCTGGTCATAACGGTCGATCAAGAACACCCGCCAGTCCAGGCACGTGTTCTTCTGCGGATCGATCCCTATCTCGTAGCGCGACGTCGCGTACCAGGCCGCGCCGGCGGCCAGTAAGCTGAATGGGAGGGCCTTCAGCAGAAACCTGAGGTGGCGGTTCACTCGGCATCCTCGGCTTGCTTCGCAGCTCCCGGCGCGCTCGCTGGCACCTCAAGCTCTGCGGGATAGCTGACCACCGCGCGCTTATCGATGGTGACGAAGCCGTTGGCAGCGAGCTTGTTCGCCGAGGCGCGTAGCGCTGCCATGGCCGCATCTACCGCTTGCGGGTCACGCACATCGACGTTTCGGGTGGCAGCGTCGTAATCGACGATTGCGATCTGGGTGCCGAATTCGTCCGTTTTGAACAGCCAGGCGTAGCCAGTGACCACCGCCATGGAGACGAGCGCGGAGATCAGGACCGTCGAGAGGGTCTGGTTCATGCCGCCAGCCCCCGATCAGCCATCACCCGTGTGATGGCTTCTGCCGTCGGGATACCCTGGTCGGTATAACGCCCAATATCCTCAACGTCTTTCGCGAAGGTGCTGTAAAGCAGGTTGGAATACTTGTCGACCGTCAACCGCCCGATTCCGGAACCATGTTCGGTCGAGAAGAAGATTTCGGAGTACTGGCCTCGTACTGTGTGCACCGACTTGAGTAGTTTGAAGCCACCCTCCGTGAGCGAGAGGCGCTTTTCCTTTTGGATCAGATCGATCGCGGAGGCCTTCTGGCCGAGCAGGAACTGATGCGCGGAGTTTTCTACGATCGCCCGGCCGGTAGAGTTCGCGTACAGGTCGTTCACGGACTGGGTGATCGTGATCGCCGAGCCGTTGTACTTACGGAACCGGCGGTAACCGTGTTCGATGAACTTGGCGACGTCGCCCTCGGTGAGCAACGACCAGGCTTCATCGATAATCACGATCTTCTTCTGGTCACGACTACCCAGATACATCGCTTGCTGGATTTGATAGATTAGTTGTAGCAATACCACTTGCTGCAGATGCTTGCGCCCTTTCAGTTCTTCAAGTTCGAGAACGGTAAAAGGGTTTTTAAAGTCAACGTTGTTCTTTCCATTGAAGAACTTGCCATACATGCCTGCTCGAGTGAACGGATACAGCTGCTTCCCGATGTCCTGAACACGCGGATCCTCATCACTTAGCAGCGACTTCTCCACATCGTCTACGACCATTTCGCCGCCCAACTTTTCAAACACGTCATGGGTGTGTTTGCGAAGCCCTGCAATTTGCAAGTCCAAGAGCGGAGCGGTGGGCGCGGCCATTGCGCTCAAAAGCCCAATCAGTACATCTTCTTCTTCAGAGTAATCTTGAACGAGCTCGAAAGGATTCAGGCAAATTTGAGACTCCTGGGTGAATTCCACGAAGTCGCCGTCGAATGCTTTCGCCAACTTCAAGTAGGAGCGACCAACGTCGATCACCCACACCTGAGCGCCGATCGAGCGATACGAAGTGATCAGATAGTTGGTCAGGAACGACTTACCACTACCAGATTGCGCCGCGATTGTAGCGTTATAGTTGGTATCCGAATCGAATAGACAATAGGACATCAGCTGTCCGTTTCGCGATACGAACTGCATCGTTGGCGTGCCGGTCCCCTTCCAGTCTGCATAGATAGGAACCAGGGGAAGGGCCTGGGTGATAGCCATAGACTTATAACGGTAAAGCTCCTCAACAGCTTTAGGATCAGCTCCGAAGGGAAGCGCATTGAGGAATATTGGGAGGACAAAGAATCGATCCTCCATGAAGGTAAATTGGCGGATACTCATGTAGTTGCGCGCTTCAGCCGCAGCGCGGATCAGGCGATCACGGTTTGGAGCGAAGACCACCATGGTCATATTGCAGCGGACAGCAGACTCGCCCTCGTCAAGCTCTTTGAACAGCGCATCCATACCATGCTTCTTTGCGCCCAGCTTTGGCACGAACTTCAGCAAAGGACCGTATGCTTGGTTATTTACCCACTGGCGTTTCGCGCCCAGTTTGTCCTTAAACCCCTGCTGCTCCGGGAAATAGATCGTGAAGCTGATCAGGCAGTTTTCGCGAATACCCGTTGCACCGGTGAGCAGATCTCCGAGATACCATCCGGCCGCTCCCTGCAACGTGCGCCGCGGAAACTTCTTCACGGAAAGACATTTGACCAGGGTATCTCCAATCTGGAGATGATCCTTGTGCGGAATCAACGTGCGATCGTAATCCAGGAGCTGAACTTTTAGCGGCTTGTCGTCATCCGCTTCAATTTCGTTTCGGTCACGCCAAGATGCTTCTGCGCCCTGATTCAAGATAGAGGACATTACCTCTAGATAGAGATTACGCCCCATACCAATCGGCGCCAATCCGACCGACTTGAAGACGGAATCGAATTGGGAGCGGATCTCACTCGCCATTTGCGTTTCACGGTCAGTCGGTTCGACATTCGCGATAGGCATCATGACAGTAATTACAAGGTGAATATCACGGACCTTGATTCCAGAATAATCGTCAATAGGGTCCAGAGTTCCCTTGAACAGGTATTCCGAGCGATTTTTCAATGCAGTCTTGATCACCCCTTCCGGAGTATCATTTCTCAAGCGAAGCATCGCATTGATAGGATTATTGATATTTTGCGAGGCGAACAGGCAGAAGTTGACACTTGCGTTGGCGGGCCACGCTTGTTTAAGGACGGATTTCAACTGCTCGCCTTCCTTCCCATCACTGCCGGGGAGCGGCTGGCAAAGGAAAGAGAATCCAATCTGGTTGTCGTCGAGGAGAAAGACCATGTTGGCCTCGTCGAACGCCGTAACGCTCAGCAGATCCCCGATCGGAAAGTTACCCTTCACATAGCTGGTCATTGGCTGGCACCCGCAAGCCAAGGCTCCAGGCTGCCCTTCTCGTACCCATGGCGGACCAGGCCGTCATTACGGATCATGAAGGGAACGCCCTTCACCCCGAACATCTGCGCGCTGATGATTCGCTTGCCGATAGCGGAGGTATCGCAGTCGTCTCCGACCTGATCGACCACACGCGGCTTCTTCTCGCCCAGGGCCACAGCAAGCGCCTCGGACTTGTCCTTGGCACAGTGCAGGCTTCGAACGATCTTGCCGCTATCGGGGCCCATTGCGGACAGTTCCAGGATCTTGAAGGTGTAGCCCTTCACCTGCTTCAGGTCCTGCACCAGCTGGTGACAGGATGGGCAGAGCGGATCTGTGAAGATGACCACTTCTTTCGAGCCGGTGCCGAAGGTGAAAGGCGCTAGGTCGTCCACCCGGAAGCGCAGCTTGGCCAGATCGATGTAGTTCGATGCGCGCTCGGCCTCAGCGAGGGTGGTGATTTCCTTCTGGCTCCAGGTGTCGTACAGCGAGCCGCGGAACACAAAGCGGCCGTTGTCGCTGACAAAGGCCAACTTTTCGTTTTTCACGGCGGCGATCATTCCGTTGATCGGTAGCGGTGCCGTGTCTGTTGCGCTCTGGGCGAAAGCCAGTTGGAAGGATAAGGCGCTGGCAGCGAGCACAGCGCTTGTAAGAATCTTACACAGCATGACGGCACCTCTATTTGAGTTACCGTCAGGCTACCGATGCGTTGAATCCGAGAGTCTTGAGTTCACCCCGATTGAAGGTTGGAACCCGCGGACGCCATAGCGGCGCCCGCGGGAAATCACCACTCCACAGGCTCGGAATCGGCGCCGGCATCGTCCGTGGCGGTCAGCACGATGTGCGGCGCCTGCGGATAGGTGCGCTTCGAGATGGTGATCACCGACCCGCTCAGCCCCTGCTTCTCATCATTCACGAACCAGTGATGGCGAGAGATCCGGCCATCCGGATCCTTGCAGTTGGCATTGGCGCGCCAGGACGACGAGCTTTCCTTCACGTCGAGCTCGCATTTGGGCGGTTGGTTTTCCTTCACATCGATGACGACTTCGCTCTCCGCGGTCTTCTGCATCTGGGTCTCGATCTGCAGAGCGATCTGGTACTCGCCCTCGCTCTCCAACGTTGCTCGCGCATACCGGGAGCCATTGGTATCGAGCTGCTTGCCGCCCAGGGTGTAGCGCATGGACAGCACCTTGTCCTTGGGATGGCCACCCGAGATCGAGGGCATGACCAGGACCTTCAGGGGCGCCCGGGTCGCGTTGTTATCGCCTGTCCACCGGAGCGACACCGTCCACGGGGGCGGATCCAGCAAGGTCACGGTACGCTCGACCGTCGAGTAGTTTCCGCGGCCATCAGAGACGTGCACCTTGAACGGATAGGCCGCGGCCTTGCTCATCTCCAGGATGCGCAGCGTCTCGTTCGTCTCGTTGGCCACGGTGTAGCCGTCAACCTTCGGCAGCTCCCAGTCATATTTGACGTTCTCCAGCGCCTTGAACTGGCCGAGGTTTCTCATCCGCAGGGTAAGCGTCGCCGGGACATAGGCGGCGCTCAGGCTCGGCTGCAGCTCCCATTTCGGCCACTCGTACTCCCAGTAGGTCAGTCGCTGCTGCGTCAGCCCCTCGCCACCTTTGTCGCGATAGCCCTCGATCCAGGCTCGGTAGGTGATGTAGGTCGGCTTGTCAGTCACGTCCTCTTCCGTAGGTGTGAACGCTGCGGTGGTACCGGGAACGATCGATGTTCCATCCGGCATGATGAATTCGCCGGAGGCCTTCAGATCCATGTTGGTGTACGGCATGACGAGCCGGGCAACCCAGGTCGACTCCTTGCCCACTTCTGGCCGGCGGTTACCCACCAGCTGCACGCGCGGGGGCTTCACCTTCCGGAACGCAACGCCACCGCGCAACAGCTTCCACGCCAGCGGATCGTCTGCAGGCGCGTCCTTGAACCGGACGCGCGAGAAGACGTAGACGCGCTCCTCGGCGCTACGGGTGACCGAGTAGCTGTCATTGCCGGCGAACCAGGTAGCCCCCTTGTCCAAGCTCCACTGCGCCTCGATGTTGGACAGATCCATGACGTCGCCCTTTTCCGACTGCTTGAGCTGGAAGGTGGCCTGAGCGTCGACGAAGGTGTTGCCTGGGCCGGCGAGGTATCCCTTGGGGATGTTGAAGGCGTTGATCTCGATGGCCTGGGTCATCGACTTGGCGCCGCTGTTCTTGTTGGTGAGCTCGGCCCTGATCATGTAGCTGCCCTTCTGCAGGGTCGTCGCCAGCCGTTGCGGGGCATTGCTTGGATTGCTCACGGTCTGCCACTCGCCACCGTTGGTGGACATCTCCCAACGCACGTTGCCCAGGTCCCGCGCCCAAGACCGGTTGTTCACCTCCGCGAAGAGAGTGACGCGCATGGGGGCCTCGCCGGTGAGGCGTAGCGCCCGGACACTGCCGTCGAGCGCCGCACCGTTGAGGATGACGATGCTCAAGGGGCGCGGCGAGGTGCGCGTCTCCTGGTAGGCGGGCTCCGGCGACACCACCCGTGCTTCGGCGTACACGCGCAGGTTCTTGCCGGCGAGCTTCTCCACCGGCACCTCGAAGGCCGCGTGGCCAGCACCGTCGGCGCGGACCCATCCGGCGATCTCCTCAACGGTGTTCCAATCCGGGCGCTGCACCAGGCGAATCTCCCACTCGCCCATGGTCGCGCTGTCGTACGGTACCTGGCTGTTGTAGGCATCGCCCATCGTGACGCCAACTTCCAACGCATCGGTCGAGAGGATCTTGCCGTTCTCGTTGTCGATCACCGGCATGATGTTCGCGTCCGGAACGGACAGCACCGTGAGATCGGAGTGGGTGGCGATGTTGGGCAGAGCGGTATAGGCCACATCCACGGCGAGGGGCCGGCGCTGCCACAGCGTCGAAAACGGCGCGGCGTAGATCCTGCGCAACTGGGTGCTGACGTCGCCATTGACCGGGTTGATGTCCTCGGTGATCGAATCACCCTGGTTCAGGTTGTGCGTAAGCGTCAGCCGCGCGCTGACCGCGGTCACGGTTGCATCGCCGGCGTATCCACCGCTGATAGGCGCCGCCAGGAGGGTATCGCCGAGCTGCTGCGCACCCTTGTACGTCACCACCGGAGCCGTCGGCTGCTTCGCGGTGAAGACGAACTGGTCGGTACCGAGATCGATCTTCTTGCCGCTGGGCGTGAACGAGGAAAGCTTCCAGGCGATCCGGTTGCTGCCGAGCATCGTCACCGCGCCGCGCAGGACCGGCTTTTCCCAGTTCTCCCGTATGGCAAGGCCTGGCGGGATTTCGGTCCATTCGACCAGGCAAGTCGGCCGGGTCGAATAGGAGGCCGCCGCCGTGATTGCCCGGCGCTCGATTACCGTCAGATCACAGGTTGGTCCTGCGCTCTGGACGAACTCGATGTCCAGGTCCTGGACCTGGGCATAGACGGTATCCATCGGGTACTTCGACGTCATCTTCACGGCGCCCGCCATGGGCACCACGTTCACCTGGGTGGGATAGGTCGCCAGCAGGCTCTTCTCCCCCTTGTCGTCAACGATGTAGGCAGCTGCTTCGACGGGATAGGTGCCCGCCTCCGCGGCGAAGCCCTGCTGCAGCAGCAGACCGTCGCTGGACAGATCCTTGGCCTCAGGCATCGGTTTGGTGAACTGCAACAGGCACACCGGCTTGTCATAGGGATTGCTGTCGCGCGCCGAGACTTCTCTGACGGTGTTGGTGCACACCGAGTTGGAGGCTGAGAACTGGATCCGGGCCGACTCTAGCCCCAGGCCGATCGTCGCCGGGGTCGCCTTGAGCTCACCGGTGAGCTTCCATACTTCGAACGGGACGGCATAGACGGTACCGGTCAAATCGGCACGCGCCAGAAGGATGCGGCCATGGCCGGCGGCTCCGCTTTGCAGCGCAGCGACGGCCGCACCAAGCGAGCCATTCATGACCCGGTCCATGGCCAGGCGCGCACCCTGGCCGCGCTCCAGCGGCCGACGGCCGACGCGCAGGCCAACCTCCGACTTGCGCTCGACCATGGCGATGATGTCGGTACCCAGCTCAGCGAGCGCCTGCTGATCGGTGATCACAAGCCCAGGGCGCCCATCCAGGTGAGTGAACTCCTTGGTGATCGCCGGCGTGCTGAATGCGCTAGGGGACAGCTCCTTGACCGGCAACTTGTCGAATGGATCATCGAGGGATCTTGGCGCCAGCCGCACAGGGAAGGTCGCCGCGGCGCCGTCCTGATCGGTTACCGTGACAGAGACGGTGGTTGCGGTGCGGCCGTCGGTGCTGAAGTGGAGTTCATCGCCGGTGAACCACACGTAGCCGTGCTCCGGCTGAGTGGCCACGGAGAAGGTGTGAGAGCCCCAGGTGTTGTCGTCGATCGCGGCAAGTCGCTGGCTTCCACCGACGCCCTCATAGAAATAGACGACGGAGGGAGTGAGGCCGGTCGGCGCGGTGTTGAGCTGCGCAACGGCCACAGTGGCCATCGCTTGGACGTACTCGCCGCCCTTATCCACCACCCGGAAGCGGAACAGGTCGTTACCGACGAAATGCGGGTTGGGCGTATACACGTAGCCGCCGGCCGTGGCCACCACGGCTCCCGACTTTGGCTGTTCCACCACCTCATAGGTGAAGGAATCCCAGGCATTGCCATCGGTGACCTTTGGCAGGGTCGCGGCAGATGCGGTGTTCTCGACCGTCCTAATGCGCAGGGTTGCCGCGACCGGCGCCAGATTGAAGCGATCGACCTGCAGAGCAATGGTGCCCTGCACAGTCAGGCCGCCAGGATCGGTCGCCTCGATGATGGCGGAATCAGTACCCACGAAGCTGGCCGCCGGCGTGTAGACGAGCCGGTTCTCGACGATGGCCAGGCCCCCATTGGCAGCCTGCTGCACGAGCCGGAGCGTATGCCGCCCGGCATCAGCCACGTTGCGGTCGACGATGCGTGGGTAGTAAGGCGCGCTTGCCGTACCCTCGCGCACCACGATGCTCCCCGACAGGCTTTCAGGCGCCAGGTTGCGTGGCTTGACGACCACGGTCACGGTGCCTTTGCCAGACTCCCCACCGGCGTCCGTCGCGGTGATGGGGAAGCTCTCGGTCCCGGTCCAACCGGGCTTGGGCATGTAGACGACCTGGCCATTCAGCACTTTCACCGTGCCGCCCGCGGAAGTGGCCGGCACGGCGAAGGTGAAGGTATCGCCTGGATTGGGATCGACCACCGTGGGGGTACCGGATACCTCGACGCCCTCGTCTGTTACCAGGCTCAGGCCAACTCGCGTCGGGCCGACGTTACGACCGCGGACGGTAACCGTTGCGGTCCCCACGACCTCGGCACCGGCAGGATCTCGGGCGATGAATTTGAAGCTGGTGGTGCCCTTCGAGCCAAAGGGGGCATGGTAGACGAGCTGGTTGTTCACCACCTCGGCGGTACCCCGCATCTCCTGGATGGGCACCGCGAAGGTGTGTTTGCCGGCGTCATAGAGGTTTTTATCAATCACCTCGGGTGTGACGGGCGCGGAGGCCTGGCCCTCGTTGGCAATTAGCGCTGCGTTCGCCGCGCTGGGGGCGTAGTTGGTCTTGTCGACCTGGATCGCGCCGTCCTTGATAGCCGACTCGGCGCCGGCGGCATCGCGCAGCTTGTACTTGAAGGTGGCGGTACCGACATAGCCGTCGACCGGCACGAAGCGAACGCGCAGGCCTTCGGTGGTGATTTTCCCGACGCTCGGATCCGGTTGCTGGACGATCACCACGGTGTGGCTGTCCGGATTGTCTGGATCGGTCCCGATGACCTGGTCACCGACGACCTCGAAGGCGATGGTCTGTGCAGCGGACACCAGGCCACCTGGATCCGCCGCCGTGACCTTGGCGCTGGCGGTGCCCAAGTAGCCGGTCGCTGGCTTGAACGTCAGCAGGTTGCCGGCAAGGCTGACGGTTCCTGCTGCCGCAGCGACAGGCTGCTGAATTGCAAAGGTCAGCGGCGCGTCGTGGTTCGGGTCGGTAGCGGTCAACTCGACAGTGACCGGCGTCTCCATGGCCGTCTTGGCAGATGCGGCATCGACCACAGGCGCCTGGGCGACGGGTAATACCCGCACGAGGATCACGCCTTCATCCGAGTCCAGGCCAAAGGAGTCCTTGGCCACGTAGCGAAGCTCGCGGGTACCGACGAAGGTGGCGTTAAGCGAGACCTTCGCCGTCGTTCCCGTGAAGCTGACGCTGCCGAAGGCGGGATCTGCCGCAGATACTGCGCGCAGCGTCGCCGTGTCGTTGGCGTCGACGTCGGAAACCTGGAGGGTGAAGCTGCTGGTAGCGCCCTGGTTGAGGGTGACCGTCTTGCTCTCGACCACTGGCTTGTCTGCTACCGGCGTGACGGTGATGCTCACCGGTACGGGCGCTGAGGCCGCACTGCCAGCGTCGATGACGGCCACCTGACACGTGGTCTTGCCGTTCCAGTCAGGCGCAGGCGTGAAGACCACGGAGTCGCCGTCCAGGCCGCAGCCACCGATCGACGCGCCCGGCTGGCCGCTCACGACAAATTGGTAGGGACCGTCGCCATCCGGATCGGTGAAGACGATCTTGGCGCGCCCCGGTGTGTCCTCGTCCGTCACGATGCTGATGGGCTGGGCAACGGGGGCATCGTTGACGCCCTGGACAGTGATTGGGATATCGACCACGGCGCTCTTGGCGCCTGCGGCGTCCACAGCGCTGATGCGCAAGACGTCCTGGCCGTAGAAGTCTGGCTTGGGGGTCAGCTTGATGCGGTGCCCGTCAGCGAGCACCTCGCCGGCAACGCCCTTGCCTTGTGCTTCGATCACCAGGCGGTAGATGTCCACCGCGTCGGGATCCTGCACCGTTGGCTCAAACGTCATTTGCGCGTCTTCCGTCATGATGACGGGCTGCGCGATAACCACCGGCGGATCGTTTCGCCCCGTGGTGATGATGCGGATGGTCGCCGTATTGGAGTAGGTGCCGTGCTGATCGCGGCCGCGGTACTGCAAGGCAACGATGCCGCTCCACCCGGGCACCTGGGTGAAGGTCAGGGTGCTGCCCTCAACCTTGACCTGGCCAATGGCGCTATCGGGCGTATCGAGCACTTCGAACTGCTCTGCAGTGACGCCCTCCCCGCCCAACGTGAGCGGCACGATCGCAGGCTGATCTTCGGCCACGGAGATTTCGATGTCGCGAGCAGTCGGCTGCGCGATCGCGGCCTGAACGATCACCTCGGTGAGCGTATCGCCAACGGTAAGCACCAACGGGCCGGTGAAGCCGGCTGGAGCCGTAACGGTACCACTGCAGCTGGCGGCCTCTTTGGTACGGACGCCGCCGCACTTGCCTGCTTCCTGGCCCGTGCCGGCGCCGATCAGGATCGGGACGCTGTAGCTTCCAGCCGAGGTGCAGCTGTTGCGCGTGGCGCTGTAGGTGAGCTTGATCTGCGCACCGGCAAAAACCGCCCGGGAATCAGGCGTCAGCACCGCATTGGACTCGGTGCATTCAGCAGCTTGGACCTGGTTGGTGTAGTGCGCGAGGCCTGCGAACAGCAGCGCGACGAGTCCCTTCGAAATCTTCCAGTTCACAGGCCGGTTCCCGAGCAAGTTTCAGATACCTGAAAGCCGGCATGCGCCGGCTATCAGAGGGGTGAGCCCTGGGCGGCTCCCTAGTTGATCTGCAGCAGCGGCGCTGCGCTGGTCACCATGTCATTGGCGGCCGGCAGGGTTGCCGACATGATCGATTCGATGATCTTCGGGGTGTTGTACAGGCCGACCCCGCCGCCGATACCGGTGGCGAACGCCATGATCGACTGGCGCACGACGCCGCCAACGATGCCCACCAGCACCATGGCGCCGGCGACCACGCGGCCGAGGGTGCCCTGCATCCAGTCACTGATCGTGGTCCAGACGGCGTCGAAGTCGGTACCGCCGGTGCCTGCCATGGCGCTGGATGCGCCCACGACGAGCAGCAGGGCGACGCCGAACTTCACCAGGTCGCGTTGACGACGCGCGCGGTGGGCCGGGTTGCTCAAGGGTTTAGCCGGATTGCTCAGGCGCATGTTGTGTCTCCTTACGAGGGCTGGGGGGGTTACGAGGCGGGGATCGCCTTTTTGTGGGATTCAAGCGGACGCAGCGACGGCGTCGGCCGCAGGGATGGCGTACCGACTTCCCAACGGCGCGGTTCGATCTCGGTGTAAATGAAGCCAGGTACGTTCAGGTCGCCGGCTTGCGACTCCCAGGGCGCGACCCAGACCCGCATGACGGTGGCCTGACTGCGGATCGGCACCGGATCACGCGCCGGGCGAGGCACGACGTAGCGCTCGCCGGCCGCTACTTCCGGCTGCACCGCCGGCGCCGGGGCGTGGCCGCCGTGCTTTTCGGCCTCGGCCTTCTGGGCATTCTTTTCGTCGACGATCTGCCGGAAGTTTTCGTTCTCGGTCAGTTGGTACACGTCACGCGCCGACATACAGGTCACGCCGTCGGGCATGCCCTTACAGCCGTAATCGGACGAGCCGATCTGCAACATGGAGCAGCCGCTGATCATCGAGGTGAGCGCCGCCGCAGCGGCAAGGCCCAGGGCCTTACGCAGGTTCGTTTTCATGAGGTTGAGTATCCGTAGCGAGGGATGTTGGAAGGGGGCAATTCACCCCCTTCCAGGGCGTTCAATAGAAGGGAGCTGGGTGCTCCCGCCGGCTTCAGGTTTTGTTCTTGCTCAGCGTTTTCAGCTTGAGCTGCACACCCTTCTTGACGACGAAGTCGATCTCCCGGGCAGCGTCCACTTCGATGACCGGGTAGAGGTTCTCGGCCATCTCCAGGTAGAAGTCCGCGATGCGCTCGAGGGCTTTGCCGGTACCGCCGATCATGGCGCCCTGCATGGCCTGGGAGTTGAAGGCCTGCTCATAGACGGGCGATACCGTCCGGCCATTCGTACCGCTGCCACTGCTGGCGATGCTGATGCTCGGCACCTGGCGCACGCTGAATGCGTCCGAGACGCCCTGCATGAAGCCGGCCATCAGCGAGCGAGCCAAGATGGCGCCCTGCTTGGAGACCAGGCGCCCACGCACCCCGGCCTTGCCGTCCTCGCCAGAGGCATAGGCGTCCATGCCGCTTTCGATGATCCCGCCGTCGTCACGTACGCAGGAGATCGTCTCGGCCCGCATGTAGGCGCGTTCCGAAGAGAGGTCGCCGAACGCACTGGCAATGAGGAAGCACTCGCGAACGTCTGCGCGGAAGCGGTTCGGCAGTACGGCCTCCTTCTTCACCCGCAGCAGGACAGGGAAAGGATCTTTCCGTGCTCCGTTACCGGTGGGTGCGTCGATACCAGTGATGATCGCGCCGGAAAGGATGGCGCCGGCCGGCAGGTAGACGTCCTCTTCCTTGGCGTCGGCATCGGGATCTTCAGCAGGTGCCTCATCCCCGTAGGACATGATCTTCGGCGGCTCTTCCTTCTTGGGCGCTGCGCCCGGCTTCTCAGGCTCCTTTTCCGGCGCCGGAGCGTTGGCGAAGAAATTGCCCTGGTTGCGGTTCGGGTCCATCAGCGTACGGTCATACCGCTGGCGCTCCTGCGCCTGCGTCTGCTGCTGCGCAGCCTTGCGCTCCAGCTCGGCGGCCTTGTCGGGAGTCGGTGCCTTGGACTGCGCTTCCTGCAGCTGCTTGCTGAGGTCGCGGTTGTCCTGCTCGGCCTTCTGCTGAGCAGCCTGCGTTGCCTCAAGCTGGGCCGTCAGCTCCCCTATTTGCCCCTGAATCTCTTTGAGGCCCGCGGCGGTCGCTTGCTGGGCCTGGGTGCCATTCATGAGGTTCTTTAGCGTCAGCTTGAGGTCGTTGAGCTCCTTGCTCTGCGCACGCTGCTCGGCGTTGAGCGAATCCAACCCGACACCACGCGGATCCGCGTCGGTCAGGACGTTGGTGATCGTCGGCTTGGCGTTGGTCTTGCGCTGTACCTCGCCACCCAGGCTACTCAAGCCCCAGACGAACAACAGCACGCCTCCGAAGGCCACGCCGATGACGGTCCACTTCTTCTTCCCCGGGCTCAGGTTGGCCCATGTTTGCTTGATCATGGTGCCTTCCTCAGTTCAACAGGCTCGGGCGGGACGAATCTTCCGCCGGCGCCTCGCCCACACGGGTGACGATGTAAACCTCGGTCTTCTCACCGGCCTCGAGCATGTTGCGCGGCCAGGCGGCGGCAGCCGCCAGCGAGGGATGGGTGCAGCTGGTCTCATCGAACATGACCGGCGCGCGGCCGTTGTTCTGAGCGACGCCCACCAGAACGCGGAAGTTGTGGCCCATGATCACCTGGGCCCGGCTGAAGTCGAAGTTCAGGCCCTGCTGATAGCAAGCGGGAAGCTTCTCGCCGCTCTGCAGCTTGGCCATCGAATAGCCTTTAGGAATACCGCCCAGGGCGAGGGCGCGCATGATGCCCTTGATGGTCTCCATGTAGGGCTGGCCTTCCTCCCACTTCTTGGCCTGCCCGCTGTAGCGCGATCCATAACCGAAGCCACCGGCGCTGGACGGGCTGGTGCTCCCGGGCACCTGGCCGATGATCAGGTTGGCCTCGATCGGCGGCACCTTGCGAGGCGCCAACGTCAGGCTGATGGCCACCGACTCGTCGTCCTTGGGAGTGATGTACATCGTCACCGGGCTTTCGCTGTTGGTCGACACGTAGATCACGTTGCCCTTCGTCTCGACCGTAGCTTGGGAGGTGGTCAGCACCACTGGCTTTTCAAATGGGGTGACGATGCGGTTCAGGTGAAACAGCGCCGCAGGGATGATCGTGTTGACGCCTGGCTGAACCACCACGTCCTGGCGCGAACTCACCGGCGGCGGCGCGGCCTCGGGCGCACCAGAGGTCTTGGCGACCGAAGCCGGAACCGCGGGAAGATCACGGCCACCACCGGCGACATGAACCAGATCGGTAGACGCCTTTGCGGGCGCTGCCTTGACCAGGTCCTGCTTCTGCACGGTACTGGAGGCCACCGTTGGAGTGGATGCCGGTGCAGCGGGCGCAACAGCAGGCTGCGCGGCCGCGCCGCTCGGTAGCGTCTTCTGCTGCTGCTCGGCCAGAGCCTGGCGCGCCACCTGCTCGTCTGCTTCCTGCAGGCCGTACTCGGCCGGGTCGACGTCACGGCCAGGCACCGCGGCGATTTCCTGAGTGCGTGACTCGGCCACTGAGGTCTGTGGAATGTTGAGCTCACGAGCGTTGGCGATCGATGCTGAAGAAAACAGCGCGACGCCGATCAGCGTGAGAGTTTGGATATTAGTTTTCATTGCGCTGCTGCTCCAAACGCTTGCGAGTATCTGCGGCCTTGGCTTCGCGATTTCTTACTTCTTCAGTGCGCGGCGCACCTTCGTATACAGAGAGGAAGGCAATGACCGGCTTATAGTTTTTGATCTTCAACTCAATTTCATAGGTCATATCGAGTTGTTTCGGCTGGCCACTCGGGCCCGTCATCTTGGATTTGCCCACGATGAAGTACTTGGACGCATTTTCCTTATCTTGCAGGACTTGGCGTGGCTCGAATTCCAGTGTCACCCGATCTTGGCGAATCTGATGAACTTGGCTATCAATCTTATTGAGCACGTCCTGATAGATATCGTTGGCGAGCAATGGCTCGAGCGTCGCCTTAATGATCTCGGCAGACTTCGGATTAACATTGCCTAGTCGATCAGCGATGTAGAGCGCCCAGGCGCTGACGTAGCTATCCGAAGCGCGGTCCTGATCGACCCAAGCACGCTCAGCGAGCGTCGGCGGCTGCATGTCTACAACAGTGCTTTTGCGCAGCCAGCCGATGACGGTCAGAACCTCCAGCAGGATAAGCGCAACGATGATCTTGCGAAGAAAGGCGTTCTCCGACATGGTCCCGCGATAGGTGTTTTTGAATTTGCCAGACAGCATGGCGACCTCAGTTAAATTCGCGGATAAAGGGGTTCGGTATGGTTCTGGCTTTCGCACCGGCATATCCGGTCGCCCAATAGAGCATATGAACCATAAAGCCATCCGGATGATCATCGCGGTATTTCCGATACCAACGAGTCAACAAATACCCGGCAATAGTGCAGACCGCGGCATACCCAGTGAACATACCAAATACGAGACCGATCCCAATGGGCGCAACTTCATCTGCCTGCCAAAACAACAGGTGAGGCGGATCATCGACGTATTGGGGAATATCAATTGGCTGCATTATTGCGCGGCTCCATTGCCTTGAACGAGTTTCGCCATGGCGCGAAGAATGTCTTCGGGTCCCTTGGCACCAGAAAGAACTACTTGTCTATTGCTCGGGTTATGGCGAACGATGGTGGTCGGTGTTTCCTTGATGCCCAGCTCTACCGCCTCACGGAAGTCCGCTTTTACTTTCTGCAGCGGCTCCTGGTTGTCGATGCAGCGTGAAAGGGCCGCGCCGTCCAGGCCAATGCTGGAGGCGATCACTGCGAGCGGCTTTTCGGTCCCGGTACCGTTACCTGCGGTCGAGCTGAAGATGGCCCCGGCCATGCGGTAGAACGCATCGTTGCCGCCCTGGGCCGCTGCGCACTCCGCGGCGAAGGCCTCCCGGCGCGACGCTTCGCCATGGATCGGAACATGCTTGAACACAACCGACGCGTTGCCGCGCGAGCTATCGACCACGGCCTTGGGTACCGCGAAATACTGCTTGCAGTAGGGGCACTCGAAGTCCGAGTACTCAATCAGGCTGAACTGGGCGGTGGCATCGCCATAGCGACGCTCGCCGGAGATAGGTGCGCTATCACGCTTCATCGGCGCTGGTGGTGCCTCTGGCGCCACCGGGGGTGCCACGGATAGGCTTTGCCTGGAGAGGAGCGCGTCGAGATCGGAGCGCGAAAACGCGTACGGCTGGATCTTCGCAACCTGACCATTCAGGTGGTCGACGAGCTGTTGCTGCTCGCGTAGGGCGTGAGCGCTATATAGCGCTGACGCGGTACTCAAGACGATCGCAAGGCCGGCGAGTGTGATAGGGATTCTAGAGCTCATGATGCACCTCAGCTGTTGAAGCTATGGTGCTCAGGCGCAAGCGCGTTTTGCGGTCAATCCACCCCGACCGAGGGTTCAAACCTGGCCGGGGGAGCAGAAACGTCGCTGGGCGTTGCGCCCAACTCGCCTGCGGATACGCTAGAGCCGTTTCGGCAGGTTACCGATGAGGAGGCTTGCTGCTATGGGGATCAGGAAAATCACCACGAGCGGAACGATCATCGGGGGTATGGGTAACGGCGCGATGAACGACAGCGCGAGTGCCATCACCACCCAGGAGATGATTTTTGAGCTGTAGGTGTTCAAGAATGGCGAGGAGTGATCGAAGTTGTAGCGCTTGATGTTCCAAGCCATGTAGCCCCCCAGCACGGCCGGCGCCAGAATGACCAACATGTAGGGCATCCACATCAGCAGGAGCAGGCTTCGGTAGTAGATGTGGTAGCAAACCTTGAGCACCGCCTCTCCTCGCCCCGCGATGAATGTTCCCCACTGCCGTTCGAGTGACTCCCACCCCGGGGTTTGCTTCCCTCCCAGGAAAAAGTCACGGACGGTCTCGTTGAGCCCACTTTCGAGATGGATGGTGCTGTAGAGCCGGGCCGTATCGTCGATCAGTTGGTCACTGGCGGCCTTGCCCATCATCGCCTCCCCCCAGTCCTGCTCTTTCAAGATCGCCCGGTCGATGAATGCGTTCGGCACGATGCACACGATCAACAGGATTTCGACGCAGACGAAGGCCAGGGTTAGCCAGATTCCGGCGGGCATCTTTTCTTCGATATCAGCCATTGCGGTGCTCCTGGATGCTACGCCAGACGACGCCGATCGACGTGTCGGGCGGCAGCAGCAGCGCTTCCAGGCGATCCCGCACTGCCGCACCCTTGGTTTTCTCGACTTCGCTGAGCAAGCGCTTATGCATCTCGAGGAGCGCCGCCGTGGGCGCAGGCGATTGCTCGAGCAGTTCTGCCAGCCCATCCAGGAAGGTGCCCATGAAGGCCACAAGCCGGTCCCGATCTGGTTTGCCGAGCGCAGCCTGATACGAGCGCAGCGATCGGGTAAGAACGTCCCGACAGTCGGGGTCGCTGGTCATCTCCTGCTCGACGCGAAACGCGGCTGGGACGACTTGCAGCGCGGTGGGCCAATCGCACTCGAGAACTCCTAACAGGGTCTTGGCTTTCGCATCGCCGTTAAGCAGGCGAGATAAAGATTCAAAACGGGTACGCATGGATCAAGCCGCCTCTTCAGCCAGCAGGCGGGCCCGAGCCACAGCCTTGTCGAATTTTTTGGGTTTGGTCAGTACTGGGATCCGGCCCTTCTCGACCTGGCCGCCGGCCAGGATGGCCAGGAACTCAAGGTCAGGCAGCTGCCCGAATAGTTGGGCTGGGAACAGCTCCCCCTCCTCGTCCATCAGGCGCTCGCCAACGTTCAGCGAGTGCATGTGCGGATCGTCTTTGGTCGAGTTGCCCTGGGTGCGCATGACGTACTTGTAATACGTCGGCGGAATCTTCTCGGCGATGTACTTTTGCGTGTCCTGATCGGTAATCCGGAGCGCGATGACGTGGTTGGTGTTGCCCAGCACCTGGCGCGCCTTCGCCGGCGACCCCATGCGAGCCTCGAAGTCGGCGATGGTCTGGGTTGCGACGTAAATGCGCATTCCGGCGCCCCGCCCCTTGTTGAGGAGCTGAACGAGCTGGTCGTTGACGATTTCTGCGGCCTCATCGCAGAAAATGTTCACCGGCCGACGCTTTAGATTCTCGCTGCTTTCAAGGTTGTAGCGCTGGCCCGCGACCGCCGCCAGGTCGGCGAGGAAGATCGAGCCGATCGCGGAGCCCACCATCGAGTCGGACAGCGAATCAAGGCCAAGATAGAGCACCTGGTTGTTCTCGATGATCGTTTTCGAATCGGTGATTTCGCGGGTATCGCCACTATCGTTTTCGATTGGCGAAAGAATGGGCCCCATGTGACCTGCGGTCAGCATGTTCAATATCGGAAGCAGCGTCGCGATCATCTTTCCGAAGTGATCGCGATCGTGCTCGAACATGGACAGGATGCCCTCGAGGTCGGAGTTTGGCTTCAGCGGCACGATCTCAGTGCGGTAGACAGAGATCATGGCCTTTGCCTTGAGCTCCTCGGTCCTCGCCTGCCTCGTGGCCGCGGTTGCTAGCGCGTCGAAGGCTGGGTGAACGGACTTGCCGTATGCCGTAATCGCCTCAATGACCAGAGGAGCAAGGCCACCCTCGAGCGCGCGGCGAATCTGCACCAGCGTCGGGAAGATGTCGCAGAACAGCATGGCCTGGATGACGTTGTTCACGGCCATCTGGGCGAATGCCTGGAACGGTCCTTCGCCATCAGTCAGTGCGGCGATGCGCGAGGCCAGCTCTGTGGCGCGGCCGAAATTCTGCGTTGGAGAAATTCGCACGCAGCTGTCGGGGAATGCAGGATGGAAGTGCTTATAGCGGCTGACATCGCCGGCTAGTTCGCACGCCCGGCGCGCGTTTTCCGACATTTCCTTATCGCCCTTCGGATCGAGTATGACCACCGATTCGCCACGCAAAATGGCCTGGCTGATCAGCAGGTCGAACAGTCGGGTCTTCCCGCTACCCGTGGTACCTACGATCAGCGTATGGAGAGAGGCGAGCGTGTGCTTATACCCAATCGGCTTGTCCGGTTGCAGCGAGATCCCGTGGATCCAGGGTGAGCCCATGAAGCCCTCGGGAACCGGGGGCATGAGCTTCGTGATATCCCGCTTGAGCAGCTCGAATACCTGCTGACCTTCACGCTGCGTCCACTTGAAGCCCACGCCGATGTACATCTTTTCGCGATCGGCGAGCATCTGCTCGATGAGCTCATCTTGGCCCATCAGCGTAGCGGTCTTCGCACGCAGCCCCTGCCTTACCCGGTACAGGTGCAGCGCAGCAGGCACGCGCCGAAGCGCAAAACCACCCATCACACCCAAGGACAGGTAGAACGGCTGCGCAGGTAGGTTCGTGCTGAAATGGACAGCGCAGGTCCCAGCCATACCCAAGACCCAGCCCGCAATTTCGATCGCCTCGAAATTCGGCCGCCAGGGCATTTCATAAGTCCATTCGCTCATGCGGGAAACTCAGTCAGGTCAATGACGTGATTGTTTCCGACCTTGAGGTACGGGTAGTGCGCAATTAGCGCCCTCCTCAGGGTAAGTTCGCTGGTTTTCAGCTCGTACGCGAGCTGGAGCATCCTTCGGTCCGAGATGGAGACCACGGTCCGCCCGTCCGTCTTTTTCGGCGGACACCTCGAGATGACAGCGTCGGCGGTCGCCTGCAGTTGATTCGCCTCGTGAGCGTCGCGTGCCACGGTAGAAGAGTGGTCATAGGCGCCACTCGTAACCTGCTCGAGAAGCGCCCCCAGATACCGCGATAGCAGGAAGCCTTTGCGATGTAGGCCGGTATAGGTGCCGGTGAAGTCGTCGAATAGCCAGTTCGCGGCCATGAGCGCATCGCGGTCATCCAGCGTAAACCCTGGCTCGCTATGAAGGCAGTACGGCTTCCCGTCTCGCTGCAGCAACAGGTCTTTGTTTTCCGGCCGGGTGTACCAGAGGAGCTTCGCTGCAAGGTCTGGCCAGAGGGCGAGATAGGCAGTGACCTCTGAAGCGGCAACCTCGGCTACAGCCTTTCGCTCCGTCGGCTTCAAAGGTGATTTGGGCGGAGGCGGGCTTACGGCGTCCTGGGCAGCAGGACGAGGCTTTCGCGGCTGCCCGATGATCATCGGCGCCGGTCCAGGAGCCGCGCCACTGATCAAGAGCCCAGGTGGCGGCTGCTCGCGCGAAGTGCTCGGTCGCGTGGCCTTTGACGGTCCTGGTCTTGAACCGGCTGGATTTTGGCTTCCGGCGGCGGGACGCTTCCCATCCCCTGGGTTACCGGCCGATCGTGCAGTAGGGGCATGCTCAGCCCTACCACCGACCTTTCCCGCGGGTAGTGGCTGGCTGGCGAATGCGCTATTACCCCTGCCGTCAATGCCTTCGCCCGTAATCGGCGCTGCCGCGCGGGTATCCACCCCATTGCGGGAATCACCCGCACGAGCCTTCGGCCGTGGTGACGCTGGTTCACGTCCAGCGTCCTCACCTCTGTAAGATTCTTTCAGCGTCCTTCCAGGTGCTGCTGTCGCGTCCGGTTCGATGATCACGGCCTGGTTGGGAGCAGGAACTCTCTGCGTTTGACGAGAGGCTGGGGAGGCAGTGTAAGAATCTTTCACGACGTCAATTTCGCCGCCCGCTGCTTCCATCGGCGGCCTGGTAGCCTTCGGTAGGTCAGGCGATTGTCCATCCAGAACCGGGTAGCGTTTCCGCTCCATTTCGGCGGGCAGCTCGACCGCTAGGGGCGAGTCCCCCGGTAGCGCAATGCCCTCGGCGCTGCCGACAGCACGCAATTGACCGAAGCTAAATTCGCCCGAGCCAATGAGCGCCGCGGGTATGACCATCGACGAAACAGGGCTGTCCGCACTGCCCTGTTTCGGCGGTAAATTCTCTGTCGGCGGCGTGGATAGCATCACGGCCGGCATGGCTGGATCAGCTGGTGTGGCCGCCGGCGCTATCAGGGCCCGATCCGGAAGATCCATGCCAACGAGTTCCAGCACCTCGTCATCGATATCGAAGTGATCGTGGGCGTAGACCGCATCAGCGTGCCGAACGGTTGGACCAGGTGAAATCGGTATGACTGCATCTAAACGTTCGGTCACCTGTTCTGCGGATGACTGCGGATGCTGGGGATCCGCCGGCGACCCTGTGGAGGCCGGTTGGGGGACATCAGGCTGCTCGGCGACGGCCGCGCCGCCGTCGCGGCTTCCTTGGTTTTCTTTCGAAGACCCGGTAGACCTGCCCTTCGATGACGAACGCTTGTCGAGCGTGGACGACAGCGACACAACGTGGGGCTCTTTCGTAACAGATCCAGACGCTAGGTCGTCGCCAGGCGCCGCACCTTGTATCAGTAGCCCACCGCCGCTATGCGTCGCCGTACGGGGTACAAGGCCAACCTTTTCTACCGTTTGCGGCCTACCAGGCGCTTTGGGTGCTTTGGGTCCAC